>CAUZQN010000340.1:0-4312 GCA_963581605.1 uncultured Binatia bacterium (SeqCode) | reverse complement strand
CTTCACTTGCCATACCCCTCTCCTTCACTGCCGTATAAAGGCTGGTCTCGGGTTCTCTAGTTTGCATGCAAAGTAGCGTTTGCAAAGCACCGTTGGGTTGAGATGCTGCAAGTCGCGCAAACGTTACGCTAGCCGACAGCGGCACGCAGGGCGGCCGCCCGCAGGGCCTCGGCCAGGGCGCTGATATCGGCCTGGGTATTATAGACGTGAGGGGAGACGCGAATGGAGGCGCTACGCTGAGAGACATACACGTCGCGTCGACGCAGCTCTTCGAGAATGGCCGGGATTTGGGCGGCATTGGCAATACGCACGCCAAACAAATGGGCGGCGCGTTCATGCGTAGGAGCGATAGTATAAGGAGTTCCTTCAAGCATGTGGGTTAAACCTTCGCCGAGCGTGGCGCAGTAGTGCTGAATTCTGTCCACGCCCCAGGCGCTGATCTGCTTGAGGGCGGCAAGGAGCATGGGAATCATAATAAAGTTCGAACGCTCGCCTGCGTCAAAACGACGGGCCCCGGGTTGGTAGGCAGACTGATAGTTGATCAAGTCGCTGAAATTTTGGCTGTCTTTGCGGTTAATCCAGTTATATTCAAACGGCTCGCCATCGAGTAGGCGATCGCCCACGGCTGCAAAGCTGTATTGATACGGACCTAGCAGCCACTTATATCCGGCACAGACGAGCAGATCCGGTTTGAGTTGTTCAAAGTCAAAAGGGAGGGCTCCGACAGACTGGGTGCCGTCAACGATAAACAACGCGCCCACATCGCGCGCGCGCTGGCCGATCTGTTCGAGATCAAACAGGGTCCCGTCCGTCCAATGGATGCTGCTCAGAGCGACCACGGCGGTGTTGGGATTAATGGCTTCGAGAAATCTCGTATTCCACACTTTTCCGGGAGTAGATTCCTCCTGAGGCCGATTAATAATCTGTAACGTTGCCCCGGTCTGCCGACAGCGCTCCATCCACGGATACACATTACTGGGAAATTCTTCACCCGGAATTACCACGTTGTGTTCGGCCTGCAGGGGAAGATTATGGGTGGCGATGCCCATGCCGTAACTGACCGCCGGGATCAAGGCCACCCGCTCAGCAGAGGTATGTATGAGTTGGGCAAATGCGAGGCGCAGCTCTTCTGCCGGATCAAAAAAATCCGTTGGTGAGACACAGGCTGGAACAGCTTTGCGTTTCAGCCCGGCTATGCCTGCTGCTTCGACGCTTTTCAGCAGCGGCGACATATAGGCGCAGTTGAGATAGTGCTGGCCGTTGGGCAAAGAAAATAAACTGTTTTGGCATTCCATGCGGAGGTCCTTTTCTTTTCTTATCGCTTACATCATGACTTAGAGGGTGTCCGAAACGTCCATTATACTGCGTTCTGCTTGGCCACGCATATTTTCTACTGGTCTCATGGCCTGGTATGGCTCGGCATGTATTGATTGACAAGAATACTGACGGTTCGGCATGTTCTAGATGTTCTCAATGTTCTGAATATTCCGAATGTTCTGCAGGAGGTGGTGATGCCTGACGTTGCCGGTTTTCGAGTCAAGATCGGGGTGTTGATTCCTTCGACCAATACGATTGTTGAGGCGGATTGTTCCGCCATGCACATTCCTGGTGTGACCTTCCACACCGGACGCATGTATATCGCGCATGACAAGCTGGGCTCGGACCGGGCCTTTGAGCAACTCTTGGCTGAGATTACTGCCTCGCTCGACATCGCCCTGCGCGATGTCCTGACCTGCGCACCCGACTATTTGATCATGGGCATGTCAGCGCCGACTTTCTGGGATGGGAAGGAAGGTGGCCAAAAATTCGTCGAGGAGATCCAGGCCAAATCCGGCCTCAAAATATCCATAGGCTCAGCGGCATGCCGGGCGGCATTAGACGCCGTACAAGCAAAACGGATAGCCGTATTTACCCCGGCCCAGCCGGTCATGCTGGAACAGATCGTGCGCTACTTTGAAGAATGTGGTTTTACCGTCGTGCGCCAAACGGCTATGCAGGCTGCCAGTGCAACGGCTATTGCGCATATCGCTCCGACCGAGTTACGGCCCGTCATCAAAGCCCTCGACGGGCCAGATATTGATGCCATCGTCCAGTGCGGGACGAATCTGTCCATGGCTCGCCTCGCTGCCGAGGCTGAAGGCTGGCTGGGCAAGCCTGTTATTGCCATAAACACGGCTCTGCTGTGGCACGCCTACCGCGCGAATGGGTTCACTGACAGATTGTATGGATTTGGGTCGTTGTTGAGTGAGTATTAGGGAAAAATCGAGCTCCGTCTGCGCACCAAAAGCGAGCTGGAGCGGGGTGTCAGGTTACGCTCTGCTAACCTGACCTACGGTTTTGTGTGCTGACCTCGCGAATGTGTTTATGAGCAGCTTATGAGCAATCGCCTTGCTCTCCTCCCTAGCCCCAACCTTTCAGCATGCCATGCCAATACAGCGGTGGCAGACCATAGGCTTTGAGCAGATACATGCTATAGCGCTCCTTGGATTGATCGAAGGGAAAGGTTTCTTGCGGTTGTAGGTCGTAGTCAAATTCAGCCAGGATGAGTTTGCCGTAACCCGTCACCAAGGGACAGGATGTATAACCCTGGTATTGGGCTGTTACGGCTGTCCCGCGCATGACCTCCAAGAGGTTGTTGACCAAGACCGGAGCTTGTTTGCGGACCGCCGCACCGGTCTTGGAGGTTGGTAAGCTGCTCGCATCACCCAGACTAAAGATATTCGCGTAGCGCGTGTGCTGCAGCGTCTGCTTATCAACATCCACCCAGCCGGCCTCATTCGCCAGTGGGCCGTGTTTAATGAAATCCGGAGCGCTCATGGGTGGAGTGACATGTATCATATCGTACGGGAAGATGGCTTCTTCCTGGGTGTCGAGATTCTGAAAAACCGCCTCTTTGCTTTCTGCCCGAATTTCAACAAGCTCGTGTTTATAGTGTGCTTCCATGCCTTTACGGGCGAGGACAGTGTCCAGGGCATCCGCGTACTTCTTGACTGAGAAGATGCCACCCATACCTGAGATGAATGAAACGGTCGCTTTGTCGCGCACACCGGACTTGCGAAAATAATCATCTGCCAAATAGGCGATTTTCTGGGGTGCGCCCCCACATTTAATGGGCGTACTGGGTTGGGTGAAAATCGCATTGCCGCCTGTAAACCGCTGAATGTCCTCCCACGTCGAGTTGACATATTCATACGTATAGTTGCTACACACACCGTTATGTCCAATGGCTGCTGGTAATCCTTTGACTTTGTGCCAGTCGAGTTGGATGCCGGGTGCAACGATCAAGTAATCGTAGCCTATCCGTTTATCGCTTTTTGTGATTACCGTATTCTCTTCCGGCTGGAATTCCGTCACTGCGTCCTGTATCCACGTCACGCCTTCAGGGATAAGGGAGATTTCATCACGCTCTGAGGCCTCTCGTGGAAACACCCCGCCACCAATCAGAGTCCACAGCGGTTGGTAGTAATGCTTAGCTGAGGGTTCGATAAGGGTGATGTCGAGATTCTTTGCCGCGCGACGGAGTCGGGCGGCCACAGTAATACCGGCGGTCCCGCCGCCCACAATGACAACTCTCTGCTGAAGTGTTGGATTCTGAGCAACGTCTTCATTCTGTTCCGCTTGCGCTTGCATAATTCCTCTCCTTTGTTTGTCACTGGATATTTTGCGAATACTTTGTGGACACTTTGCACTGTATAGCACGAAAGCGCGTCGTGGGGGACATTGGGAAAAGCCCGGCCGTTTGCCTTCAGTGGGAAGAGCGACTTACGCATATCTTTTCCTCCCTTCCTCTCTTCGTCTCCTCTTATTATTGCGACAAGAGCTTCCTTTGCCACTAGCGCGCCCAAAACCTTATCATGCATTTTTTAGTATGCCTGTGTCTTTGCCATCTAAACTCTGGGTGTTTTTTTCTTCCCAGTATTGCTCCACTCCATCTCTGCCCCGATTATCAGCCCACTTTGTTAATGTGGGCCGCTCACCTTTGAGTTCATAATACGGGACGGCATAACCGCATGATGTTTGCACCAGGCTCAGCTCAAGCTCAAAAAGCTGGCGAGCGCCGGTATATGCTGGAAACAACTTTATATAGTTGTTCCAATTCTCGTCTTGTGGATGTATGGCCTCAGCATTCCCATACAACCTCATGATGAGTGGCTGCTTTTCAAACGAGCAAAACATGACGGTCATGCGTTTATTCTCTAAGACATGAGCGGCCGTTTCATTGCCGCTACCGGTGAGGTTGAGCCACACCACTTTTCTCTCGTTGATGACTCTCAAACTATCCATTCCTTTGGGTGACACATTAACGAAGCCC
>CAUZQN010000339.1:0-4312 GCA_963581605.1 uncultured Binatia bacterium (SeqCode) | reverse complement strand
CCTGGCCTTTCTGGCTTTGAATACGGCGAGATCCACGCCCTTGCCAGCTTTAGAGTCGCGCTCGGCTTCCGCTAATCGCTCGCGCCAGTCTGGCTGACTCAACTCCTCTAGTGTGGCGACCATGCCTTCATAGTCTTCGTAGTTGACGAGCAGGGCAGCCGGTCGGCCGCGTTGAGTGATGACCACAGGGTCGCGTGTATTTTTCACACGTTCGACGATTTTTTTGCCTGACTCTGAAGGTCTGAGATCGGAATTATGGTATCCATGCCGATTTATTATTAGTCTGCTCCTGTATGCAAACATATATCTGAATAACGGTGTAAGTTCAAGTTTGGAGGGTGGACATTAATCCACTCTCCAAACGTACGGGAAAACTTATTCGCCCGATTCGCTTTTGGGCTTCTTCTTGTCAATACTGTCAAAAACGTCTTTCGCCAGCCGCAGGCCATTCACCCCAACAGGCCAACCACCGTAATGGGCGAGATGGATCATAATCTCATTGATCTTCTCGCGGCTAATACCAATGTTCAGTGCACCACGGATGTGGACCTTAAGCTCCGGATCTCGGCCCAGCACGGTCAGGGCGGCCATGGTGATCATAGAGCGTTCTTGAATGGCTAAGCCGTCCCGTCCCCACACATCCCCAAACAGATTTTCGACGGTGATATTCAGAAAATCTTCATGCATCATGCCTGGTCGAGGTTCGACACCGAAGAGTTCTTTCATCTTTGCTGCACCTTTTTTATACCGTTCCGAGTCTGCCATTTCTGCCTCCTTCGATATGTTAATTCAGACCCTTGCTCGGCAAGAGTCGGTTGTCTAGTATCAGACCGACCAGTCTTCCGCAAAACAGAAAGGGGTTGGACATGTCGCGTCTTAGCGTGCTGCCAAAGGAGAAACTCACACCGGAGTTCGCCCAAATGGCCGAAAAGGCCGAGGAAACCGGGAATGGAACCGTCTTCCAGGTGCTTGGACATCGGGCAGACATGTTCCAGTCGTATTTCAAATTCTACTATTCGACCCATGAGGGCGGGGTTGTGAAGCCCGCGATAAAAGAACTCGCGCGGTTGCGGATCGCCCAGCTCAACAACTGCTTCACCTGAAAGAAGGCGCGCTTTGCATCGATGATGCATGACGGTCTGACAGAAGAAAAGATAGCCCAGATTGATGCCTATCAAGACAGCGCCGCGTTTACCCCACAGGAAAAATTGGCCTTACGTTTTGCCGAGAAAATGGCGCTCAGCCATCACGAAATCGGTGATGAGTTTTTTCGGGAACTCCGGGCTGAGTTCTCAGATGCGGAAGTCCTTGAACTCGGGATGATGATCGGGCAATACATTGGCCTGGGTCGCTTGCTCATGGTTTTAGACGTGGAACGCCCGGTGTGCAGTATTGAATAAAGACACTATGTCGTTTGAAATAACCGTCCAAGAATTACAAGCAAAACAGAACGTTGGAACAGACTGTGTCCTGCTCGATGTGCGTGAGCAGGAAGAAGTCGAGCTGGTCCAGCTGCCCAATTCTGTCCATATTCCGATGGGAGACATTCCCAGCCGTTTGCATGAGCTGGATCCTGATAGCGAGATTGTCGTGTATTGCCATCATGGCGTACGCAGCCTGCAAGTCGTGCATTTCCTGCATCAACACGACTTTGAACACGTAGTGAGTCTCGCCGGCGGTATCGATGTCTGGGCAATTGAGATCGAACCCGAGATGACCAGATATTAGGCGAGATATGAGGCTTGAATCTCAGTCAAGACACACAGGGTAACGTATGAGTGAACACAATTCCCCAACCCCTAACTCCCAACCCCCAGGCCCGCTGCAGGGTATTCGCGTAATTGAATGTGGCCACATGGTTGGCGCCGCCTATGCAGGCAAGCTGATGGCCGACCTGGGAGCTGAAGTCATCAAGGTCGAAGAACCGGGTGGTGATAGTGCGCGCCAACGCGGCCCGTATCCCGGCAATACCCCCCATCCCGAAAAGAGTGGGTTGTTTCTTTACCTGAATACAAACAAGCGCGGGATTACGCTCAATCTGGAAACGTCCAAAGGCCAAGAGCTGTTGCAGCGGCTTGTCCAAGACGCCGACGCTTTGGTTCACAATTATCATCCAACCCAGATGTCGGCTCTCGGGCTGGAGTACGAAGCGCTTGCCCGGCACAATCCTCGCCTGGTGATGACGTCGATTTCCCCGTTTGGACAAACCGGTCCGCGCCGAGAGTATACGGCGCATGATCTCACCATGTGGAGCGCGGGTGGGCTTGTTTTCCTCGGTGGTGCGGGTGGACGCCCCGACCTGCCGCCGCTCAAGGCATTTGGTCAACAGGCGGGCTTTCAGGCTGGCGTAAACGCAGGCCTGGCCTCTCTGGGAGCACTGTATGGACGCCTGAGCAGTGGCAAAGGCCAACACATCGATATCTCGGTCCAAGAGTGTTTGGTCGCCATTATGGAGAACAACTATATTGCGTGGCCGTACGATCACACCACGCCGTCACGGCTCGGCTTTCGTTTGATCCCACAAGATGTCCTGCAGTGCCGGGACGGCTATATTTATGTTCTGGCAGTTGAGGACCATCAGTGGAAAAACGCGGTTGAGTTGATGGGCAGCCCTGAGTGGGCGAACACTGAACTATTCCAGGATTTTGTGTCTCGCTCAGTCAACTGGGACGCGCTGAAAGCACTGCTGGAAGACTGGCTACAGGATAAATCGGTTCAAGAGGTGTACCACGGAGCGCAAAAACGGCGTGTACCGTTTGCTCCGGTCTCGACCATGGGTGACCTCTTAAAATCCGAACATCTGAATGCGCGGGGATTTTTTGCTGAGATTGCCCATCCCGAGGGCGGCTCGCTGCGCTATCCGGGCGCGCCGTATAAGTTCTCGGCCTCACCCTGGGCACTCCGAAGTCCGGCGCCGTGTCTGGGTCAACATAATGAAGAGATCTACGGCGGGCAGCTTGGGCTGTCGCCAGAAGAATTGAAATCGTTGAAAGAAACGAATGTGATTTAATCTGGGGCGTGGGACGTTGTCTAAGCTTATTATTAAGGTGTAAAGAATTATGGCTGAGCAGTTACCGTTGTCAGGCGTTCGTGTTGCCGATTTTACCTGGGTATGGGCTGGACCGTTTTGTACTTTGCAGCTTGCCCATCTGGGTGCGGAGGTCATTCGAATTGAATCTGAAAGCCGCCTATGTATAACCCGGCGCATCCCGCCTGCAGCTGACGGGGAGGCTGGGCCAAATCGGTGTGGCTATTTCAACCAATACAACCAAGGTAAGAGCTCGATTTGCCTCAACCTCAAAAAACCCGAAGGTCTTGAAATCGCCAAAAAGCTGGTCGCTACAAGCGATATTGTCGCTGAGAATTTTGCTGCCGGTGTGATGGACAAGATGGGGCTGGGGTATGAAACCCTCAAAGCCATCAAGTCTGACATTATTATGATTGCCCTGTCCGGCTACGGAGCAACCGGACCGGAAAGCCCGTATGTGTCTTACGGCCCGGCGCAGGTGCCGATGAGTGGTTTGGCGTCTCTGACCGGATTTCCAGACTTTCCGCCTACGAATGTCGGGTTTTCATACGGAGACCCGAACGGCGGCCTGCATGGTGCGTTTGCCGTTTTGGCTGCGTTGATGCATCGCGCCCGTACGGGTGAAGGGCAGTATATCGATTTGTCACAATGGGAGACCTCGGTGGCCGTCCTGGGCGAAGGGACTATGGCCCAGGAAATGAACGGCAGCCCACCGCAGCGCATAGGCAACCGTGACCTGTATATGGCACCGCATGGACTCTTCCGGTGTCAAGGCGACGACCGCTGGGTCAGTATTGTTGTGGCGGATGACAACGAATGGCACAAGCTGTGCGCGGCTATGGGCAAACCTGAGCTGGCAAACGATGCCCGTTTTGCCACACTTGCAGGCCGCAAGCAGCATGAAGACGCGTTAGAAGCCGCTGTCACGGCGTGGACGGAAACGCTGACAGATGAAGCCGTGACAACAAGACTCCAGGCCGCCGGGGTGGCCGCCTTTCCCGCATTGACCAATAAGGAATTGGCGGAAGATCAACATATGCGCGGCCGAGGGTTTTTTGCTGAGCTTCCGCATCCGGAAGTCGGCGTACGCCAACATGCCGGCGTACCCTGGGTGTTCTCTGACACCCCCTGCACGGTGCGCCGTTCGGCACCATGCCTTGGGCAAGACACTGAGGATATCCTGCAACGGGTACTGGGATACTCCGCAGATGAAGTTGCTGTTCTCAAGGACAATGAAGTGCTGTCTTAAATCAGTAGGGTGCGTCCTGCGCACCAAGGCATGTG
>CAUZQN010000338.1:0-4335 GCA_963581605.1 uncultured Binatia bacterium (SeqCode) | reverse complement strand
CTGCTTATAAAACTGCTTATAAAACTGTTTATAAAACTGCTTATAAAAAATGACGTTCTGCGATGTTGAGGAATTCAGCAGAAAAATTCTCCATATCCGACGCCATAACACGCACTTTGCGGCTAAAGTGATTATACGCCATGACTGAGGGAATCGCGGCCGCAAGGCCAATAGCCGTGGCAATGAGCGCTTCAGCAATCCCCGGGGCAACCGCCTGAATCGTTGACGTCCGGGTGAGACTCAACCCACGAAATGCGTTCATAATGCCCCAGACTGTGCCAAATAGACCGATAAAAGGGGCCGTGCTGGCCGTGGTGGCCAGAAATGTCAGTGCCCGTTCGAGCCGCGTGATCTGTTCACGGGACGCACGTCGCATCGCCCGCTCAACATTATCGATACCGCCTTCTTCAGGAATCGTGAGCGGAGCAGGTTCCGCCGGATCAGGCTGTTTCCGCGTGCGGGTGAGGCGCACCAGTTCCTGATAGCCGGCTCGAAACACCTGAGCGAGCGGACTCGCTTGCATTTCTAATGCGGCGGTTTGAATAGCCGGTAGATTCTTGGTCTCCCAAAACACGACCGTGAAGCGGTCGGATTCACGCCGCGCTTGGCGGAGCTGGCGGAGTTTGTAGAACGTAATCCCCCAACTGACAACTGAAAAAATCAGCAAGATATACAGAACAGCCTGGACCACTGGTCCAGCGCCTGTAACCATATCAACAAGGCTGTGTGATTGCCGAAACGGAATGTCGGCATGAACTGCAAAATACCCGAGAAAACCATCCATAATCCGATCTCCACCCCCCCACAAACACACGTTGGCAGCCTCGGTTCCTATCACTATCGGCTCACGACCACCTATTGGTAGCACTAATACACGCTGGGAATGGAGTCAATCGTTCCCCTGCGCTGCCCTGCGTTTTCACGTGACGGGCTTTCGCCAAACAGGAAAATATGAAAAGAAATCGGGCAGGACTTCTACTGCGAAAAAAGAGGAATCATGGCGATACGTGTTGGAATCAATGGCTTTGGTCGCATTGGGCGGAATATCTTTCGTGCCAGTCTCAACGAACCCGGGCTGGAATTTGTCGCTCTCAACGACATCACTGACGCAAAAACGCTCGCCCACCTTCTGCGCTACGACTCGATCCACGGGCAGCTCGGCGCGGACGTCGTGGCGGAAGACGACGCGCTGATTGTCAATGGGAAAAAAATTCAGATTATCCAAGAACGTGATCCCGGCAAGCTCCCGTGGAAGGACCTCGGGGTGGATATTGCCATTGAATCTACCGGCCTGTTCACCGCGCGCGACAAATCCGAGCTGCATCTATCAGCCGGAGCCAAAAAGGTCATTATTTCTGCACCAGCCAAGGATCCGGACATCACTCTATGCTACGGCGTCAACCATACCAGCTATGACCCCGCTACGCATCATATCATTTCGAACGCCTCGTGTACCACCAACTGCTTATCCCCTGTTGCAAAAGTGCTCCACGATTCCTTTGGCATTAGGCGTGGCCTGATGACCACCATACATGCCTATACAAATGATCAGCGTATCCTGGATCTGCCCCACTCCGATATGCGGCGTGCTCGGGCAGCAGCGCTGTCTATGATTCCGACCTCGACCGGAGCAGCCCGTGCGGTTGGTGAAGTCCTGCCAGAGCTCAAGGGCAAACTCGACGGCATGGCCATTCGCGTTCCAACCGCCAATGTCTCGGTCGTTGACCTCGTTGCGGAGCTGGGCCAAACCGTCACGGTCGAAGAAGTCAACAGCGCGATCCGGACCGCCGCCGAAGGACCGCTCAGGGGCGTGTTGCAGTATTGCGAGGAAGAGCTTGTTTCCGTCGATTTTAACGGCAACCCACATTCGTCCATTTTTGACTCTTTGCTGACCAAAGTCATGGACAATAATTTTGTCAAAGTCCTGGCCTGGTATGACAACGAATGGGGGTTCTCCAATCGCATGCGTGACGTGACGCTCTTCATCGGACAACAGCTCGGGTAATCCCATGCCTACCCGTCTGCCACTCATTGCCGGCAACTGGAAAATGCATAACACACTGGCCGAGACAGCCGAGCTGCTGTCGGCCTTGGCCGCGCAGTTTCCGCATACGCTTTCGGATCGAGAAGTCGTTGTGGCTCCCCCCTTCCCTGCGCTGGAAACGGCAGCGCGGACACTGAGCGGCTCAGCGATTCGTTTAGCCGCTCAAAATCTGCATTGGGAAACGCAGGGGGCATTTACCGGGGAAGTCTCGGGTCCCATGCTGAAGGCCATCGGCTGCCAGTATGTCATCATCGGCCATTCCGAGCGGCGGCAGCATTGTGGCGAAACCGACGCACAGGTCGCTCAAAAAGTGACAGCCGCTCAACGCGATGGTTTGACCTCGATTATTTGCGTGGGAGAAACCTTGGAAGAATGGGAAGACCACGAAACACGCCAAGTCATCTCACGCCAAATCCGTGGGGCTCTTGAGGGTCAAACTGCTCGTGCTGTTGCCGCACTCGTCATCGCCTACGAGCCGATCTGGGCAATTGGCACGGGCAAGACAGCGTCGCCTCAACAAGCCCAGGACGTCCACGTCGCCATTCGCCAAACACTGGCCGAACTCTCTGATCAGCCCAGCGCAGATGCTGTACGCATTCTGTACGGCGGGAGCGTCAAACCCGATAATGTCGACGGCCTCATGGCCCAAGCCGATATCGACGGTGCCTTAGTCGGCGGAGCAAGTTTACAAGCCGACGCATTTGCCCGTATTGTCCACTTCGCGTAGAATTCGCCTTATTATGTTGTACACAAGCTTAATTGTTGTTCATGTTCTCGCCTGCGTTTTCCTGATTGCCGTTGTGCTTTTACAAACCGGCAAAGGCGCAGACATGGGGGCCGTATTTGGTGGCTCGAGTGAAACAGTCTTCGGCAGCTCCGGCGCCGGCAACTTTTTGACAAAGCTCACAACCGGAGTGGCTGCCCTTTTTATGCTCACGTCACTGGTGATGACCTATGGCTCAGCCCTTCGGACCACGCAAAGTCTGTTTGATGATGTTCCTGAGGATACATCGACCCAAGAAGGCGAGACGACAGAGGCCCCACCGGTGACCGACACGGAAGAGAGCTCGGCCTCAGACCCCCAAGCCTCTGCGCCGCCATTGACCGAGAGTTCGCCTACTGCAGCAGCCACGCCGGATTCAGAGACGCAAACACTGGGAACAGGCGAGCCCCAGGCAGAAGCACCGTCGGCTGCAACGCCAAGCAGTTAGTACTCTATTTGACTTGCCGCTTAAATCTGGAAGCTGGTGAACATATCGCTCTGGGCCTGCACCCCCCTGAAGCTCAGAATCACCCCAAGGGTCTCTCCCAGAACATCGCAGTGTCTCTGCTTGTAGGGGCGAACCCTGCATATTTTGTATTCGCCCGTCCATCCTGCCTCGCCTCCCTTGCCTGGCTTGAAATGAACTCAGTCTCTTATTAGACTGGAGTTCATACATATGCCACAGACTACCCAAGCCGGCACTCTTCAGGTCGGCGCGAAAAGCCCCCCAAGTTCGCGCCGCGAACGCAAAAAAGAACGTACCCGACGAGAGATTTACACTGCAGCCATCGAGTTATTCCTTGAGCGCGGGTTCGACGCGGTCACGGTTGAGAATATTTGTCACGCTGCGGACGTTGCCAGAGGAACGTTTTTTTTACACTTCCCGACTAAGGATTCCTTACTCCTGGAGTATGGCGCTCAAGTGACACAGGAGCTGAGCCAGCTGCTTCAAGCTCAGCGCAGCAGCGCGGCCGAAGCCCTGCATAAGATGCTGATCTTTTTGACGGAACGCGCAACCGACCATGCCGATATCGTGCGTTTGGTTGTCCGCGAGGTGATGGCTCACCCGGTTGCCCTGGCTGACGCCACAGAACAGAGCCGCGACCTCCTACATCTGATGTCGGCCGAGGTGCGGCGTGGACAGCGCGCAGGCGAATTCCTCCCCAATGTCGAGCCACGCCTGGCCGCCGGTATTATTGTCGCTGCATACTTCGCCATCGTCACCGAATGGGTGAGGTGCGAAGGAGAATTCGATCTTGCTGAAGCCGTTCAACAGTCCCTCGACATTATCCTCAACGGTCTTGCCACACACACACAGAAGAAATAGGAGAACCGCATGTCCCAAACTCACGCTATTGTCATTGGTGGAAGCATGGCCGGCTTGTGCACCGCCCGCGTGCTCAGTGACCATTTCGACACCGTTACAGTGATAGACCGGGATAGCTTTCCGGACGGTGCGCTTGAGCGGGCCGGCGTGCCGCAGAGCCGTCATGTGCACGCCCTCCTGGTGCGAGGCAGGCAAGAGCTC
>CAUZQN010000337.1:0-4338 GCA_963581605.1 uncultured Binatia bacterium (SeqCode) | reverse complement strand
CGGAGGGGAAGAATCAGAGCAGAAAAGCCGTCTTCTGGCTGTAGAGAGAAGATGCACAGAGATGGCGCGTAGAAAGATGGCTGTAGGTCTGCCGTCTTTCTACGACGACGCCCGTGAACTGATACAAAGCAGCGGGGGAGAGAAGATCGTTGACCGGCGCTTTGTTTGAGACGGTCGCAGACAGGACAGATTTCCCAGTGTCTGATTTTCCATAGAAAGCCACCACGAGGTTATCGTGACAGCACGTCTCCCGTTTCGGGTCTTGAGCATCATGACTCGGCGTAGGCGAGGCCGGCGGTGTGTGGACGTGGGCATGAACCGCCGCTGGGGTGACCGCATACGCGTGGTTCCCCGCATGCTCCATCGTAAAGCAGGGGAGCGCCAAGCTGAGCAGGAGCACCGAGATCAGAGAGAAGGGGAACAACCGTTTCATGAGAATAGACGGCATCACACCGAGTGAATACTGCAACCCTACCACCCGTAAGAAAGGAATGCAATACGAGCGTTCGGTATCCTTATGCCGAGGTCATGAACTGAGCTGGGAAACCGGAAAAAATGGGAGTAACATAGTAATCAGCATGCTACCCCAGCGACTTTTGACTCTTCTGTTCGCGCTTACACTCCTCGCCTCCAGCGCCTCAGCGCAGTCCGTGTTTTATTGTCATATGGACCACCAGACGCACTGGACGTGCTGCTGCGAGGGCATGCACGAGGGGAGCCCGTACAGGGCACACCAAGAAGACGCTTGCTGTTGTGACATTCAGCTTATTGAAAGCGAGCCGCTACGCCTGAATTCACTCTCTGCGGAGAGTCTGACCTCTGCCTCTTTCCTTGTCGCCCTGCCTGAATATAGAGGACAGACGGACTTCCACTGGGCTGCCGCAAATAGGTTCAGACCCCGGCGGCTTCGTCCTTTCCAGACTGCGCTTCCCATTTTTCAGCAAAACTGTTCCTACCTGATTTGACATTCCGGTCTCTTCAATGCCGGACCGAGTGACGGCTCGCTCGCGTTCGTCATCGGCCTGTGACGGGACTGGGCGGTCCTATGCCTATTCCGACATAGGCTTACGCCTATTCTCAACTCAAACCTGTGGGCTTTTTTGAACCCATGGGCCAACCAGGGAGATACCAGATGTTCAGCAGCGCCATCCATGCCGCGCGCTTTGTATTCTTGCTTTTTATCAGCGCGCTCAGTGCGGGCTGTCTCAGTGCAGAGTTACCGTATGCACGCAGACTCCTTCGTCCTGCGTCAATAGACACTCCGCGGTCTTCGGCGCATACGACGCGTCCACTCGGAGAGCAGGCCGCGCTCTTCAGCAGGCAGACTGCGCTCAACCTCGCAGCGCTGCGCCGAGCTGTGCTGCAGCGTAACCCAAGCTTGACCGCAATGCGGCGTACGTGGCAAGCGGCGCTGGAGCGCCCGCTGCAAGTCAGCGCGCTTGATGACCCCACGTTTTCGTATGGCCTCGCCCCGGCAACCATCGGCGCAAGCGACCTAGTCTTTGGACAACGGTTTGGACTCTCACAGCGTTTCCCGTGGCCGGGAACACTGCGTCTCAGAGGACAGGCCGCACGAAACGAAGCCCAAGCCGCTGGCGAGGACGTGAATACGACCCGCCTGCAGCTCATCGAAGCGACCGACCGCGCCTTTTACGATTACTATTTTGTTCAGCGCGCGCTCGACATCAACCGGGTCAATCAAGACTTGCTCCTAGAGTTTCAGCGTACGACGGAAACGCGTTATGGTGCTGGACTGGTCTCCAAACAGGATGTTCTGCAGGCCGAAGTCGAGCATCAGCATATAGTCCATCGCGGGATTGTTTTAGAGCATGCCCAGGTTGTGACCGTTGCCCGGCTCAATACCTTGTTACACTTGCCGCCGGAAACCGCTCTCCCCGCGCCCCCACAAACGCTTCCCAGCGTGCGGGCCCTGCCTTCTATTGAGGCGCTGCAAGCTGCTGCCATTCAGGACCAGCCCGCCTTGCGTGCCCTCGCGCTCCAGATCGAGGCACGTCGTGCTGACGTACATCTCGCCCGGCTTGCTTATTTCCCGCAGGCGACCATCTCGGCTGGGTATAACAGCCTCTGGCAGGCGGACGACCTCCGCCCCGTTGTCGGTGTGAGTCTCAACTTCCCGCTCCAGTTAGAACGCAGAGACGCTGCGCTGCGTGAAGCACAGGCGCAAGAACAGCAGGCCCAAGCCCGGCTCGAAGAACACCGCGCCCAGGTAGCGTTCGCAGTCAGTCAGGCCACGCAGAACGTGTTGGAGAACGCGCACGTCGTACAGCTGTACGACGCTACACTTGTCCCGGCCGCAGAAGAAAATCTTGCCGCTGCACGTTCGGATTATGAAACGAACATTGCGGATTTCCTGACCCTGATCACCGCAGAGAAATCTCTTACGCTCGCGACCCTCAACTACCACCAGGCGCTGGCCAATTATCATAAAGGACGTGCCGAGCTTGAAAGGGCTGTAGGACTCCGGCTGGAAGATTTGGAGGTACTGCCATGAAAAAGCAACACAGACGTGCTGTGAGCCTTGGTATTGTCACGCTGCTCATTCTGAGCGGAGCGTGGCTCTGCCGTAGCAAATTGTCAGGATTGTTTGAATGGCGGTCAGCAGTTCAGACTGAAATCGCTACAGAGAACACCGCCGCCACGGTCGGTCCGTTTCAGATAGCGGCAACCTTCCAACCCGACCCGCCGCGGGTGGGAAAGAATACCCTCTCTCTTGCCATCCGGGATACGGACGGCGCAGCAGTCGAAGGTTTAACAATTAACGCTACAGCCAACATGCCGGCCATGGGCGCCATGCCCGAGATGCGCAGCCAGGGCCAAGTGATCGCACAGGGAAAGGGCCATTACCGCGTAGACTTTGACCTTCCTATGGCTGGGTCGTGGCCGCTTAGCCTCAGTGTGCGTGCTCCAGACGGAGGCCAGGCCGAAATGCAGTTCAACTTTGTGACCGGTCTGCCCGTCAGGCGTACCGATGCCGCTGCGATCAGGAGGCTTTCAACGAGGGGCAAAGACCCAGCCGGCAGCGTTATCCTTGACGCCGCCCGACGGCAGCTCATTGGTGTCAAAACCGGCACGGTTGTCCGCAAGGATGTGGTCGTAGCAATCCGCGCCGTTGGACGCGTGGCCTACGATGAAACCCGTTTGACGGACATCAGCCTCAAATATCGGGGCTGGCTGGGCAAGGTTTTTGCCAATTACACCGGCATCAGCGTCACAAAGGGTAAGCCGCTCTTTACCATTTACAGCCCTGAATTACTCGCCGCGCAAGAAGAGTTTCTGGAGAGTCTGCGGCGCGCAGGCGCAGGCCGGGGGCGCAAGAGTACGCTGCTGGAAACCGCGCGCCGTCGTCTGCGTCTCTGGGATCTGACGGCAGCGCAAATCTCGCATCTCACTCAAACGCGAAAACCGGCTGAATACGTCCCGATTCTGTCCCCGGTAACGGGAACGGTGATAGAGAAGCAGGTCGTGGCCGGCAGTGCAGTCGAGCCCGGCATGCGGCTCTACCGGGTCGCCGACCTCAGCCACGTTTGGGTCGAAGCCGACCTGTACGAGACTGACGTGCCGCTGGTGCAGGTTGGACAAGCTGTGGAGCTCACGCTTTCCTACCTGCCAGGCAAAACATTGAGGGCACAGGTTGCTTACATCTATCCCTACCTCGACGCGACCACGCGCACCGGCCGTGTGCGGATTAACGTGCCCAATCCTGACGGCGCGCTCAAGCCGGACATGTATGTCAATGTCGAGTTCCAGATTCCCTTGGGTGAGCAACTCATCGTACCGGAGGGAGCGGTCATTATGGCTGGCAAGACGAATCTGGTTTTTCTAGACCGCGGTGATGGTCGCTTGCAACCGCAAAAAATAACGCTCGGCCGAAAGGTAGCAGGGGAATACGTCGTCCTCGACGGGTTGCAAGAAGGCGATAGTGTGGTCACCTCGGGCAATTTTCTCATTGCGGCTGAGAGCAAGCTCAAGGCGGGGGTGGATAAATGGTAAACGGAACCCCAGAACAGCCGGGTTTCATTCAACGGGTTATCGCCGCGTCAGCGCGCAATCCGTTTCTGACGATTTTCACGGTGGCCGCGCTGGCGCTGTGGGGCTATTACTGCGTGCGTCACATCCCGCTGGATGCAGTGCCTGACCTGTCGGACACGCAAGTCATACTCTTTACGGAGTGGCCGGGCAGAAGCCCTGAGCTGGTTGAGGACCAGATCACCTATCCGCTCTCGACCACGCTCCTGGCTGCCCCACGCGTCAAATTCGTGCGTGGCCAGTCCTTCCTCGGCTTGTCGTTCGTGTACGTTATTTTCGAAGACGGCACGG
>CAUZQN010000336.1:0-4344 GCA_963581605.1 uncultured Binatia bacterium (SeqCode) | reverse complement strand
CCTCTCGAAAGGCGAGTCCGAGTGCCAAGCCGACATCTTCGACCGTATGATGATCGTCAACTGCAGTGTCACCTTTTGCTTGCAGCGTCAGGTTAAAGAATCCGTGTCGAGTAAATAGCTCCAGCATGTGGTCGAGAAAGGGAACGCCGGTTGACACCGTGTATGTGCCCTCGCCCTCGATCTGTAGGCTGAGTTGGATGTTGGTTTCGTTGGTTTTGCGGTGTACATCTGCCTTACGTGCGGCCATATCTCCCTCCGTTCAGACGATATTGCACGGCGCGGGCGTGGGCCTCAAGTCCCTCAAGCTCGGCCAGCCGAATAACTTCGGGGCCCAAGGTCGCAAGCGCCCGCGACGAGGCCTGTATCACATTCGTCCGTTTCAGAAAATCATACACCCCGAGCGGGGAAGAAAACCGGGCCGTTCCGCCTGTGGGCAAGACGTGGTTTGGGCCGGCGATATAATCTCCAAACGGTTCGGTTGAGAGATGACCCAGAAAGATTGCGCCTGCGTTGTGAATGTCTTTGAGCCAGCTGCGCGGATTTTTGACTGCCAGCTCGAGGTGTTCGGGGGCAATAGCGTTCGCCAGCTCGACCACCTCCGACCGACTCCGGGTGACAATCACCGCCCCGAAGCGCCGCAGTGATGCCGCTGCAATGTCGTGTCGTGTCAGCGTGGCGAGCTGGTCAGTGAGCGCCCGGACAACGGCTTTGCCAACGCGCTGTGACGTCGTTAGGCATACGGCTGCAGCCAGCGGATCATGCTCGGCCTGCGAGAGCATATCGGCCGCGACATAGGTCGGTCTTGCGCTCTGGTCGGCAATAATCAAGACCTCGCTGGGCCCGGCGATCATGTCGATATCGACCCGTCCGAAGACGAGTCGCTTGGCCGTCGCCACATATATATTGCCGGGACCGACAATTTTGTCTACGCGCGGGATGGTTTTGGTGCCATACGTCAGGGCGGCCACTGCTTGTGCCCCGCCTACGTGGAAGAACGCATCCGCGCCGGCAATATGAGCCGCAGCCAGGAGAGCTGGGGTGGCTCCCTGGGGTGACGGTGGAGAGACAATAATAATCTCTTTCACCCCAGCGATCTTGGCCGGAATGACGTTCATCAAAACTGAGGATGGATAGGACGCTGTCCCTCCAGGAACGTATACGCCGACGCGTTCGAGCGGTGTGATCTTTTGGCCCAGAGTGACCCCCAGGTCATCTCGATACATCCAGGAGGACTGGCGCTGTTTGTGGTGAAAACGTCGAATACGTTGGGCTGCTGTCTGAAGCGCCTTTCTGATCGGCGCGGGCAGGGTTTTGAGTGCCGCTTGCATCGCTGCTTGGGGTACACTCAGCTGCGACGCTGTGAGCGCGACCCGATCAAACTTTTTAGTAAAAGTAATGAGTGCGCGGTCGCCCCGTTTCTGCACGTCATGCAGAATCGAGCGGACTGTCCCTTCGACTTCCGCGCTTGCACTCTCTCCGCGAGAGAGGAGTTTCTTGAGATGACGCTGGCAGGCAGGGTCTGTTGTCAAGAAAAGAGGAACAACCGGGTGTGTTGACTTGCGCGCAGTGGTCATTGCGGTGAAGTGCTTTTCTGGCGTTGGATTCTCGCCCCCAGTTGTGAGAGCTTGGCTTCTATCTGTTCATAGCCACGATCAAGATGATAGATGCGGGCAATCTCGGTTTCTCCGCGTGCAGCGAGCCCAGCCAAAATCAGGGAAACGCTGGCGCGTAGATCGGTTGCCATGACCGGCGCTCCGCTCAGAAAGGCGACACCCTTGATAGTGGCCGTATGTCCATGAACGTAAATATCTGCGCCCAAACGCACGAGCTCTTGGGCGTGCATAAATCGATTCTCGAAGATCATTTCAGTCAGCACACTTTGCTGTTGGCCCAAGGCTAAGAGCGCCATCATTTGCGCCTGGAGATCAGTCGGAAAACCGGGATAGGGTTGGGTCGTAATCTGGACTCCGGCTGGTCGACCATTGCCGAGTACGCGGATGCCTTCCGTTTCTTCGTGGACCTGTACTCCCGCCTGTTGAAGTGCCTGCAAAAAGCTCTTGAGGTGGTCGGCGCGCGCGCCACGGACCAGTACGTTGCCCGACGTGATTGCTCCAGCAATCAGAAAGGTGCCGGCCTCAACGCGATCCGGGATAACGGTGTGGGTTACGCCGTGCAGTCCTTGCACGCCATCAATCACGATGGTTCGGCTGCCGGCACCGTGAATGCGAGCACCCATGGCGACAAGCATTGCCGCTAAATCTTCGATTTCCGGCTCGCGGGCCACATTGTTGAGTACGGTTGTCCCGGTGGCCAACGTAGCCGCCATCATCAGATTCTCCGTTGCGCCAACAGATGGGAAGTCGAAGGTGATGTCCGCTCCTTTGAGTCGACTCGCCTCGGCCTCGACGTAGCCCTGTCGAATATGAATAGATGCGCCGAGCTGTTGCAGGCCGCTGAGGTGAATATTGACCGGACGGGTGCCAATCGCACAGCCTCCGGGTGTTGAGACCCGGGCGCGGCCAAAGCGGGCCAAGAGCGGCCCGAGTACTAAGAACGAGGCGCGCATGGTTTTGACCAAATCGTAGGGCGCTTCGATCTGCTGCACCCCTCGGGCATGCAATGCGACCTCGTTGGTGCTGAGCCAGTCGGCTTGCACGCCGAGCTCCTTCAGCAAGCGAAGCGCCGTCTGAATATCAACGAGTCGCGGTATGCGCCGCAGGGTGCATTCGTCTTGGGTTAAAAGAGAGGCGAAGAGCAATGGCAAGGCTGCATTTTTTGCCCCGCTTACGGTTACCGTGCCGTGAAGGGGAATGCCGCCCTGGACAATAATTTTATCCATTTATATGCATCCGTGTCCGCTTTTGCATGCATCCTTTTTAGGCTGCTCTTTGGAACACCACAACCCGATCATGTCCAGCGTAGTCTTGAACACAGTTCTGGATGGAAAGGTGGCATTGGGCCTGTGCTAGTTGGAGGATAGCGTCCCTTTGGTCGTGCCCGATCTCCATGACGAGCCATCCGCCTGGTCGGATATAGTTCGGACTGTCGTACAGCAGGCGCCGATAAAAATCGAGACCGTCCTGCCCGCCGTCTAATGCACGCTGGGGCTCCCAGAGGCGGACTTCAGGCTGGAGCGTGTCGACGGTCTCGCGGTCAATATAGGGGGGATTAGTGACAATGAGGTGAAAGCGCTCAGTCAGGTGCGAGATAGGGGCAAATAGATCTCCCTGACAGAAGGTCAACCGTTCGTCAACAGCGTGGTGGCGGGCATTCTGGCGTGCCAGCGCCAGTGCCTCATCTTCGATATCCAGCGCCCATACAGCTGCCTGAGGAAGCTCCGTGGCGAGGGCAACGCCAATACACCCGCTGCCTGTTCCCATGTCCAGAATACCCGGCGTTGCTAGTGCAGTGTTGTGGAGGAGGCGCAGGGCTGTGTGTACGACAATTTCAGTTTCCGGGCGGGGAATTAAAACGTGTTTATCAACGTGGAATTCCAAGGACCAAAATTCTCGGCTGCCGGTGATATAGGCAAGCGGTTCGCGCTGTTTCCGCCGCGTAATGAGGTCCGCAAATTGTCTCTTGTGCGCGGCGGAAAGAGGTCTTTGGAGGCGCGTGTACAAAGACGTACGGTCAGTCTGCAGTATATGGCTGAGCAGGACTTCTGCGTCTAAGCGAGGCGTGCCAACATGACGTGAGGCAAGATCCGCCTGTGCTTCGGTCAAGAGGGCGGCAATGGTGTCGGATTCAGGCGGAGCGGGCGAAGAATGAGAAACCGCCTTCATAGCGAGATTAGCTTGCTGAGGATTTCAACATTTCCGCTTGATGCGAGGTCATGAGTGCGTCAACAATTGCGTCGAGTTCACCATCGAGAATACGCTCAAGCGTGTGTACGGTCATATTAATACGATGGTCCGTCATCCTCGATTGCGGAAAATTATACGTCCGGATCCGTTCTGAGCGGTCGCCCGATCCTACCATGCTGCGGCGCGAGGCTGAGATCTCCGCGTGCTGTTCTTCTTGCGCGCGTTCTAAGAGCCGGGAGCGCAGAATTTTTAGGGCCTTAGCTTTATTCTTGTGCTGGGATTTCTCGTCCTGGCACGAGACAACTAAGTTCGTGGGTAGATGAGTGATGCGTACGGCCGAGTCTGTGGTATTGACACTCTGTCCACCCGGACCAGAGGAGCGAAAGACGTCGATCCGCAGCTCTTTCTCGTCGATTGCGATATCAACCTCGTCAGCTTCGGGCAGGACGGCAACCGTCACCGCCGAGGTATGGATACGGCCCGACGATTCGGTCTCTGGAACGCGCTGGACGCGATGCACGCCGCCCTCAAACTTGAGGCG
>CAUZQN010000335.1:0-4346 GCA_963581605.1 uncultured Binatia bacterium (SeqCode) | reverse complement strand
TTAATCGGGATGTCTTCGGGTAGGACGGAACACAGGGCAGTATAGACCCACGACGCCGTATTACCGAAGGGACTATTCACAAAACCGGGTGTTTCCGGACTTGAACCGCTGAAGTCCACGCTTAAATCCGAGCCGTTTATTGTGACTGTAGTTTTGACCTCAACATCATATGTCCCCAGGCTGTCGTGATCTAGAATCGCGCTGCCGTGATATTCCCCATCCGGCCATTTGGTGACCTCAGCCCGAAAACGTTTTTCGGCATAGTCAAGCGTATATTCGATGCTGTCGTTGACTACCTCTCCGCCATACTTGGTGAACAAGGCGTGAATGCGCTGCTCTGCCAGATTGCACGCCCCAAACATGGCTGCCAAATCGCCCCGCAACACATTTGGGATACGCGAGTTAGCCAAAATCCAGTCCAGCACGTCCTGACGCAGGACGCCTTGCTCAAAGAGTTTGATCGGAGGAATGCGGAATGCCTCCTGCCAGACATCCGTCGCCTCAGGATTATACCCTCCTGCAACTGGTCCGCCGCAATCGGCCATATGCGCGCGCACCGAGGGAAACAGAACCGGCTTGCCCTCAAAAAAGACGGGTTTCATGACGGTCCAGTCCGCATGATGTGTCCCGCCGTAGTAGGGGTCGTTGAGCATGACGATATCGCCTTCGTGCAGGTCGTCATGAAAAGAGTCCATGAGCGCTTCGACCGACAGGATAGAGGCAAACATGTGGACGGGAATAGCCGTGGCCCGGGCGACAAGTCTGACATCGGTCCCATCGTAAAAGAACACACCGGTCGAATAGTCGTGCACCTCATTGAACAATGGATGCACAGCTGTGCGTTCAACCGTCTTACTCATCTCCTCGGAGATCGCTTCTAATGAATCCTTAATCACCAGGGCGGTAATGCGATCGACCATACACTTTCTCCCTTATTCCGGCTGAGTCGGGAACGGACAGCCGCTCCGACCGCACCCAGTAATAGTAAAAGGAAGTGGCGGTGCGGTGACCCAGGCTTCCGACTGATTTTCGGGGGGCAGGACACACTGTGCCTGTTGCAGAGCCGCTGTTACGGCTTGAATGACGGCTTGGCTCGGTTGGTATGGGGACCAGCCGACTGACATCGGCAACGTGGCGTGTAAAAAGCTCTTGTCGGGAATGGTAAAAGTAAGACACTGAAAAATGCCTTCATTGACGAGCAGAGACGGCCATAAGGACAAGAACGGCGTAGCGGCCGCTGCCATCGTCGTTGCCGCGGTGCTGTTTACAAAGCCTTTGGCCGCAGCTGAGCTGCCGGAAAAATCGAGCACGACAGTATCGGGTGTAAAGGCAACCCGGACTTTCACACGGAACTGTGTGTCTTCCAAGCAGCAGTGGACGGGCAGACTCTCGCCGCTCCACTCTCCGTGAGGCAGCGTAGTCAGTGCCGTATGTATCTGAGTTGTAGTTTCGCCAATACTCTCGGAGAGCGCGTGACAATAGCCGGCTGGCGTGTGCTTCGAGACCAGGGTGGCGACTTCGGTCTGACACCGATCAAGAACGACCAGCATAACATCCAGATCCTTCTCGATAAGATGGGGCAGCCGACTATTAAGGGTCAGCATGGTGAGGACATCACGTTGCAGCACGCCCTGCCGGTAAAGCTTGGTCGGTGTGACCCGAACGCCCTCAGCCCAGACCTCTAAGGCAAAGGGATAATAGCCCCCTAATGCCATGCCCCCGAGATCGGGTACAGGAACCTGAACGACGGCCCAACTGACGAGCCGGTCACCGGCAAAGAGGGGCTTCAGCAGCGTCACATCCTGAATATGGGTACCACCGGAGAAGGGATCGTTGGTGAGGATAACGTCTCCCTCAGTCAGATTATCCGAAAAATAATCGAGTACTGACCGGGCCACTGCCCGAACAATCCCTAATCGAGCCGGGGTGTCTATGCCTACGACCTGGCCCTCAGCAGTGGTGAGCGCGCAGGTTACATGGCGTCGATCTATTACGGCTAAGGAAGCGAGATTGCGCAACAGCGTTGGCCGCATGCGCCTGAGTGTAGCGGCCAGGGCATGTGTCATTTCTTGTTGGGCACCTGTTACTGTCGCCATGTCACACCACTTCGATGACATAGGTCAAGTGTTCGTCGAGGGTGGCGCGCTGGCCTGAAAAAAGGACAATCGAGGTACGAGACTCCTCAATAACCGCAGGACCTTGAACACAATTGCCTGGAACCAGCCGGTCTCCATCGTAAATGTCTGTCTCCATATAGTCCTGGTCTGGTGCCGAGTAGACATTTCGTTTGCCTCTATAGGCCGCCTGCGGATTCTGACTGCTGCGCGCGGATGTCTGTAAGGTCGGTTTTGACCGAACGCCTATGAGGTCGAGGTGGATATTGAGGATTTCAACTTCATCCTCTGGTTTGTTGAAGGTGTACAGCTGCTCGTGGAGATTGTGAAAGCCCTGGACTGTGAGCTCCAAATCTTTTTCATTCAGCTGACCATCCAGCTGATCACCTTGGCTTTCTCGGCTCACAACGGGCACTGTCACCTCATGGGTCTGGCCTATATATCGCATCTCAAGCGAAAACCGCACAATAGTGTCTCTCAGTTGCGCCTGCTGGCTGCCGAATAACCCGACCGCTTCCTCTTGCATGCGACGGAACTGCTCGTTTAATGCGTTCAGGTCCACCTCGCTTCCGCGCGCGTAGAAACTGCGCACTCGGCTGATTCGAAGGTCGGACAGCAGGTCACCCAGCGCACACAGGACTGGCGCGGTCCCTTTGGGAATGAGAATGGTCCGAATACCTAGCTCTTCCACCAGTGCACCCGCATGGATCGCACCTGCACCGCCAAAGGCCGTCAGAGCAAAGTCGCGTGGGTCGTATCCTTTAGTTAACGAAACCTGCCGTACGCTATTGCTCATACTATTATTGACAATCCGAAAAATCCCACCGGCGGCTTCGAGCAGACTCATCTCGAGCGGTTGAGCGACCTTGGCTTCAATTGCCTGACGGGCCGCGTCGGCATTGAGCTGCATTTCTCCACCCAAGAAAGAATCCGGATTGATATAACCAAGGATAACGTCCGCATCCGTGACCGTTGCCTCCTGGCCACCAAATCCATAACACGCCGGACCCGGATGGGCGCGTGCGCTTTGCGGACCGACCCGCAGAGCTCCGCCCTCATCGACCCAGGCGATACTTCCCCCACCTGCACCGATCGTATGGATATCAATAAACGGAACGGCAACCCGATAGCGGCTCATCCATTGATCGGTACCGGTTTTCGGGTGACCATCTTGCACGAGACACACGTCGAAACTCGTGCCGCCCATATCAACCGTAATGACATCCTTGAAACCAGAGACTTGCCCCAGATATGCACCCGCAACAACACCACTCGCCGGCCCGGACAACAAGGCTTGCACTCCATGTCTACACGCCTGCTCTAGGCCGACTACTCCGCCGTTGCCCTGCATAATGAAGACTTCGCCATGAAATCCACGCTGACGGAACTCCGCGTCCAGGCGCTGTAAATATCCCCGCAAACGAGGAGTGATATAGGCATTGACCAAGGTTGTACTGAGTCGCTCGAATTCTCGGACTTGGGGCAGGACCTCCGAAGAGAGTGAGACATACACGTCTGGCAGCGTCTCGCGAATAATCTCTCGGGTTCGTAGCTCGTGGACAGGATTCAAAAACGAAAAAAGATAACAGACGGCTATGGCTTCGACCTGTATATTCGCCAGACGCTGCACCGCTGTTCGGACCTCATCTTCCGCCAAGGGCTTGACCACTTGGCCTGCATAATCGATCCGCTCGGTGACACCTAGACGACGGCGGCGGGGAACGATTTGATATGGGGCAGGCAGATGAATATCAAAGGCCGCTTCCTTATAGTTGCGGCGGATCTCAATCGTATCGCGAAAACCCGCTGTCGTAATAAGGCCGGTAAGGGCACCGGTGTATTCCAACATGGTGTTGGTTGCGACAGTCGTGCCATGTACAACAACGGATATCTGACTGAGAAAATCTTCCTCGGCCAGCCCGTACTTTGTCGCCAGCTTGTTAATGCCGCTGAGAACACCAATATCCTGGCTCTCTATTGTGGTAAGAATTTTTTCAGTTTGGGTGCGGCCAGCTTCATCCGCGCACACCAGGTCGGTAAAGGTTCCTCCCACGTCGATGCCTAAACTATATGTTGTCATGGTTTACTCGGAATGATGCCTGCTGGGATAATGACTCGAACGGAACACCCCCGCCGTCTTTGTAGGGGCAGACCTAGGTGTCTGCCCATTTCCCCCAGGGCATACACAGATGCGCCGGTCTCATTGCCCCCTGCCCCATTGGCAAGCCCCCA
>CAUZQN010000334.1:0-4354 GCA_963581605.1 uncultured Binatia bacterium (SeqCode) | reverse complement strand
TTCATAGGCCGGAGTCTAGCAGGTTCACGGCAGGCGATCACCCAGCCCCTCTCCCCTGGATTCCCGTTTCCACGGGAATGTCTATCCTTTTCACGTCATACCTGAGCAAGCAGGTATCCAGGCTTACGGAGCAAGACCGAGTTCTGTTAATAGCTCTCAGGACGAAAGGCGGGTCCCTAACGCTGGAATTCCTGAATGGATGCGGCAGGAGTGCCGTCTTTACGTTTAATCTGACGCGTCACCGAACGTGTCATGGCTCCGAACGTCGGCATCCAGCATGAATGCCGACCGGGCCCACCGACAACGATGATCATCAGCCGCTCGGGCTTGCGGATGAGCGGAATGGCGTCCTCATTGGGGAAAGCATCGTCTGGGGTGAATCCCATGCCGATCATACCACCGGTCTCCCATTTGTCGCGCGGTACACGGGCGTGCTCAAAGACATAGGCGCGGATATCGTCTTTACTCATGCCATCTCGGGCTAAGATCACCGCATGTTCCGGTCCGAGCGCAAGAATAGGTTCGCCAAATGCATAGGCATTATTTGAACCCATGCCGGCCATAGTGGTGGCGATAGTCGTCAGAATCCCCGGCGCAGCACTACTGATGTGATCATTAATATTATGCGGCCCCTCCGCACCACAGACGGTCACCGTACTCGTCTCAGCGCCAAAGCCACGTTCGACATGCAAGGGCCCCCACGGGTTCTCTTCTTCGTTCTCAGCAATGCAATAGCTATACTTCGACGGCTGACCCTGCGTAGAGCGGTCCAACACCCCCGGCGTCGCGCCACCAATATTCAGTAACGCTAACCGGATAGCCCGGCCGATAGTTGCATTGGGCCGCCAGCCTTGCCCAAAGGCGTTATAGCCCGCATTGACCCCGATCTCCGCAGCAATCGGACCATTCAGGATCAGCAGGGGAGCGCACGGATGGGTCGTACTCTGTACCCCGTATAAATTGAACGATTCCTCGAGTAGCGCCTCAACTGCGGCAATGATCACCGGGAAGTATTCAGGTACACAGCCGGCCATGACTGCGTTAATTGCTAATTTCTCGACTGTAGCGATACCGTACTTGGGCGGCATGGGACCTAGTTCGTCTTGGGGGTCACGGTCCGTCCAGGCCAGTACTTTTTCGACTCGTTCCGAAGTGGGCGGAATGATTGGTAAGCCGTCAGTCCAGCCTCGGTCGTAAAACCAATCGTTGACGGCTTCTAAGGAATCGTCAAGGGAGATTTTTTCAGAAGCAAAGTCCATAGTATTAAGAGTATTATCTGTAGGGGCGAAATGTGTTATGCCGACGCGCGCTTGATCCTTTTGTCTGCAGGTTTGAGAAACCGGCCACGGTATTCTTCGGCCAATTTTTCTGCCGGCTGGGTCAGAATAGCCAGGATCTCGTCAACAATGGCAGCCGCCTTTTCTTGCACCACGTGGGGTTTATTCCCCGCTAAGGGGTGTGGGATCACGGCAATCGGGATGCTGCCCATGCCCAGCGTACGGGACTCTGCCCGTCCCAGCGGGGCAAATTCATCACTACAAATGACGGCAGTCGGGATGCCTTGTTTTTCGAGCTCAATAGTGTCGTGGAGACCCCACGACGTGCACGACCCTCAATCGCCGATTGCAGCGACTACAACAGCGCAGGTTGAAAGACGCGCCATGACCTCTTTGGGTGCGGCCAGCGCTGCGTTCTTTTCGCCCTTCAGCACCCTGAAATCTCCACACCGCTCATGCAGCAGGGATTCGACATGTTCGAGTAGCAAACTTGCATTTGCCTTACGGTTGTTGAGAAACCCGATGGTCTTGCCCTGAATATTTCCATCTCGTCGAGCAAGCGGCCATTCGCTTGTTCGGACTTCCGCTATCGGACTGAGTACTTCAATCTGTCCCATCGCAACCTCCCTTGCTTTCTTTGCTATATAATCCAACCCTCTTGTCTGCGCAATGGAACGCCGGCTACAGTTTCGACTGATAAGGACGCGTAGCAAAACGGCGTGCAGTATGGGCACCCTTCCCCTGCCATCGCCCCCTGGATTCCCGTTTTCACGAGAATGACGGTCCATATCGTGTCATACCTGCAAAAGCAGGTATCCAGACGTGTGGAATAAGACTGAGTTTTGCTTGTAGATCCTGAAGGATGCAAAGTCATGGCAAATGTGAAAATCCCTATTTACTACGATTACGCGTCTTCGCTCAGCTACGTGGCAAAACGGGTGATGCAGCAACTCGACGGTCAGCTCGAAATCGATCTGGTGTGGAAAGGTGTACAAATCGCTCGGCGTCACAAAGGCTGGAAGAATGGCGAGATGATCGGTGATGAAGTCAAAGGTAAAATCGTTCGTATCTCACGAGATACGGGCGTTCCAGTTCGTATACCGGCAAAATGGCTAGACTCATCCTATGCGTTGGAAGGTGCCGAGTTTGCCAAAGATCATAACCTTTTCCCTGAGTATCATGAGGCTGTTTTTGTTGCCGCGTTTGAGGAGAGTAAGGACATCGGAGAACTGACGACACTGCTGGATATTGCGGAGCAAGTCGGTTTATCCGTCGTTGCATTAGAATCAGCCTTACAGTCCGAAAATCTCACCAAACGGGTAGACGACACCGAGCAAGAAGCCGCGACATTTGGCGTAGTCGGCTATCCGACTTTCATGCTGGGCGAATTTCCCTTGATTGGCGTCCAGCCCGCGGAGACCATGCGGCTGTTGATTCAACGCTATGTAGAAAAAGCCAGACAGCAGGTAGGGCATTAGGTGCCTATCCGAATAACCATGGACGCCCGGTTCTGTCATTCTGAACGAAGCGAAGAATCTCTCCCCTAGGCACGGCGGTGAGATGTTTCGCGGTATTTATCCTGACCGCAGTCGAAGCCTGTCCTGAGTAGGACCGAAGGGGGCTCAATATGACACCGCGAAACCCTTATGCGGATAGGCTCTAAGAGAGGGCGATACTGAGATATCTTGTGTTCAGCAAGGAAATACCCGGGGGAACGCGTTCATATTTTCCTCTTGCCCTCTTGCCCTTGATAGACGGCCTCTCACTCACGATCTCTAGAGATATGCCAATTGCTTTTGGAGGGGAAGCGAACGCTCCCCCCCTCCTGCTGAGCACGCTCCTGGACGGAAATTAAGGCCAAGCCGAAGTCGGGGCGAATCTATAATTGGTTCACCGAGGGGTTTGATACCAAGGATCTGCTAGAGGCCAAAACCTTATTGGAAGAGTTGGCGTGAAAAGGCATTCCTTCGATCTGTAGCGACAAGAACTTTGGACAGAGTATAATATTAGTGCACCGCGGCGGAAGTTCTTCCCCAGTTATCCGAGAGGAAGCGCCCCCAGCCTGTCCTTCCCGCCTTTCCCTGTCATTCCCAACTTGATTGGGAATCCAGTGCCACGCCGGGGGATGGATTCCTGCCTGCGCAGGAATGACGGCAAGCGGAACCGGAAAGAAACTTCTGCCAGGCTGTGCTAAGTGCTAAAGAGATGGAGTTGATACAAATGCAGAACGCTTTCATTCTGGTTAGAGAGAAGTGACGGAGGGATAATATGCAATAGTCCCAGGTATGTCGCGATAAAGCCTTGCAGGATTTGCCGTATAAAATTGAACTCAATGAGTGGGGGAATATTGTCATGAGTCCAGCATCTAATCGGCATGGTAATCTTCGGACAAAAATTGCTTTCCACTTGATGACCTGCATGCCTGATGGAACGGTCGTGACCAAATGCTCCGTTGAAACAGCAAAGGGTGTAAAGGTTGCTGACGTTGCTTGGGTTTCGGAAGCGTTTATCCACAGGAATAAAGGCGCAACGCCCTATAGCGAAGCTCCCGAAGTCTGTGTAGAGATCCGGTCTCCATGATGCGGAAATGGAAGAAAAACGAAATCTCTATTTTGCGAAGGGGGCGAAAGAATACTGGCTGTGTGACGAAGCAGGGTGTATGTCCTTCTTCAGCCCACGAGAAAAGATGCAGAAGTCAGCATTATTCCCAGACATGCAAAACCAGATTGCGGTCGATGCCTAATATAAGCTAGCTATGCTCACCGCTGGAGACACCCCCGAAACTATTCTCACCGGCTATCCCAGGCTTGAGCAAGAAGATATTCAAGCCTGCCTTGTCTACGCCCGTACGTACTCGACCTTCAGCGTCCTGAATTGATCTTGTGGCTTACTGAGCTTTACCCTGTAGCCCGGATGGAACAGAGTGGAATCCAGGGGATACGAGCGGGAGGCTCCCATATGGAAGGTGTCTCTGGACTCCGCTTCGGAGGATAGGGTACCAGTATGTTAGAATATGAAAAGTCATAATCAAAAAGGAACACGTATGCCTTACCGCTTCTATACAGGGATAATCACAG
>CAUZQN010000333.1:0-4366 GCA_963581605.1 uncultured Binatia bacterium (SeqCode) | reverse complement strand
CTGCGCGGACAAGCGCGATAGGTTGCCGTCCACCTCTTTTATCCAAGGAGCGGCTGTGTCTATGAAAATAATTGTGTTGGTGAAACAAGTCCCGGTAGTTTCTGCCATGAAGCTCGACCCCGAGACGAAAACGCTCCAGCGTGAGGGTGTGCCGTCAGAGGTCAGTTCGTTTGATGTACGTGGGTTGCTGAAAGCGCTCGAACTGCGCGAGACGCATGGCGGAGAAGTCGTCGCCTTGACCATGGGGCCGCCGCAAGCTGAAGAGGCGCTCCGGCACTGTTTGGCCCTCGGTGTGGACCGGGTGGTGCACCTCACGGACCGGGCGTTTGCCGGCGCAGACACGCTTGCGACCGCGCGTGCTTTAGCACTCGGAAGCGAAAAAGAAGGCTATGATCTCATTCTGTGTGGGCGCCATAGCACGGATGCGGAAACCGGCCAGGTTGGGCCGGAAATTGCCGAAATGCTGAATATTCCCCAGGTCACGGGTGCCGGGAAATTGACCCTCAACGATGATGGCAAAACGATTACGGTTGAGCGCGAGACGGATAGTGGTTTTGACATGCTGGAATGCCCTCTGCCCGCGCTCATTTCGGCCACAGAGGATCTGGCTCCGGAGCGGTTCCCCAAGAGAGCCGAGCGAGAAGCGGCTAAGGAGCACCCTATTCAAACCGTCACGGCCGGCGACCTGTCGTCCGATTTGTCGCAATTCGGAGCGGCGGGTTCGCCGACGTGGGTCGAGTCTGTCCAAACAGTTGAGGACAGCCGCGAGGGCCGCGTGCTTGAAGGGGAACTATCAGAACAAGTTGACACTGTGGTCCAGGTTCTCTTAGAGCGTGGTCTGTTCGGAACGTGGGCGGGTGATGGGGATGCTGCTGCAGGGCGGCAACGAACAGCTACGCCCGAACCGGGCAAGGCGGTATGGGTTGTTGCCGAGATACTCGGGGATGCTTTGCGGCCGGTGAGTCTTGAGCTTTTAGGCAAAGCCGTCGAGTTGTCGGCGCACTACGGTGGAGAAGTCGGCGCTGTTTTGATCGGCAGTGGGGTGGATGCGCATATCGCTACCCTTGCAATTCACGGGGTGGACGTTGTGTACCGCGCCGACAACGTGCGTTTGGCCTCGTATGATACCGAGCTGTATACGGCGGTCTTGACCGACGCGATTCAAAACCACAAGCCGAATGTTGTCTTGCTTGGCTCAACGGCGGTTGGCCGTGACCTCGCTCCACGTGTTGCCGCCCGGCTTGGGTTAGGACTCACCGGCGATTGTGTTGGTCTTGAGGTCAACGACCAAGGCCAGCTCTTACAGCTCAAACCTGCTTTTGGTGGCAATATTGTTGTACCGGTTCTGTCCAAGACGACGCCCGAGATGGCAACCGTCCGTCCGGGCATGCTGACCAAGGCCCGACCCGATCCGAGCCGTCAGGCGCGGATCGAAATGCTCACACTTGATGCCGCCGTACACAGCCGGGTGAAGCTCGTGTCACAAACAGGTGCCGATGCGGCGAAAGCGGCAGCGCTCGACTCAGCGGAAATCGCTATCGGAGTAGGTAAGGGCATAGGCGGGCCGGAGAATCTGCCCGTGATTGAGGAACTGGCGGAGGTGTTAGGTGGAGCCCCACTGGCCTCGACGCGGGATATCTCTGACTTAGGCTGGTTGCCTCGGCAGCACCAGGTGGGCCTCACTGGGCGAGCGATTGCGCCCCAGCTCTATTTTGCAATTGGCATTCGCGGTGCCTTTGAACACACGGTCGGACTCCGCAAAGCGGGGACCATAGTCGCAATTAATACCAAAGCCAAAGCGCCGATTTTTAAAACGGCCGATCTGGGCATAGTTGGAGACTACGCGCAGGTGGTACCCCTCCTGACGGAAGCGCTTCGGCGCGCAAAGATCCGGTCCTAGGCTCGACGTTATGTCGGCACTGAGGAGGGGAAGGAGCCGGTCCGCTTCCCCCCTATTCTACACACACAGGGTGAGCAACCCGTTATGCAGCCCACCAGCGTGGGATGGTCACTGCGTCCAGCGAGAAGTAGAGCGTCCGAATTTTTAGTGGATCAAGACCAAGATGCTGACAGATCCACAAATAGCTGAACGGACTCTCATTTCTCGATTGGAACCAGGTGCGATCCATCTCAAGCTGAGTGACAAACAGCTTGTTACCTTTCCGTGCGAGGTCCCGTACGACGAAGGCGTCGGACAGTACATCACGGAGCAGTCCTTTAAACGCGTTTTGCGACGAATAGCGAGGCTGCTGCTCGCCGCCTTCCACATCCACCAACAACACATCCACAGCAGCATTCATCATAAGTTCAAGTTACTAGCTGTTAGTGCAGATTTTGCAACCCCCCTCCATGGAATTTAGTTCGTGCTGGAATTCGCCTTCGTATACTGGGCACCGAGCGACCAAGAGAAGAAGGGGGGCGAGAGAGCTAACTGGATGTTATATGAAAGAAAAGCTGATCTGAAAGATCACATCATGTTCTGTAGCATAACACGGGAAATAAGACGTAGTGTTAGCGTGGTGTGTTTACCTCTCAGTGCCGACTCGCCTTCTCCTGCGGCCAAGAAGTACGCAGCAGTCTGAGTAATTCCGCAAACTGTTTGTCTGTCAGATCGACAGCTTGGGTCACATCCGGCGGCTTCGGCCAGGCGGTGTCGATGAACTCAACCCCACACGCAGTCCGCGCATCGGCATAGCGTGGAATAATGTGAAAGTGGACGTGTTTGTCTACCATCATGAGTAAGAGATAGTTGATCTTATCAAAGGCAAATGCCTTTTGGAGTACCCCTTCCAGATCTGCAGTCACCGGGTGCAGTTCAGCAAAGGCGGGTGCTGATACGTCGGCCATACTGGTGGCGTCTGCGGTGCAGACTAAGACCAGCGAGCCGAGAGTTACCTGCTTCGGGCGGAGCAAAACCGCCCAATATTCGTATTCACGCAGGAGGGTGTCAGGGTATAGAAATTTGAGCAGTGTTTCATGCGGCATAGATCGTTTCCTCTCTCAGAGATATTTTCCTGCAAATTATGCTGTCTCATTGGCGGATGCAATGCGAGCGCTCAGCGTGTGTCCAAAAAGCCCGTTCTGGCTCAGGCTCTTGCCAGCGGCGATGTCCTGCAGGCTGAAACCGTGCGCTTGAGCGTACGTGAGAGTAGTCGGTTGGCAATTGATTTTTTGGTCAGAGAGCTACGCATGGCCGGCGCTCGACCCGTCCGGGGCGGAGCCTGTGAAGGTTTTGAGCGGTTGGTGGTGGCTGACGAGCAGACGGTGAGTATGCAATATGATTTTCGGGGTGATCGTTTCGGCTCAGCCCCAGACGGCTGTCCAGACGATCCGAGCGAACGGGTGCTGTACACATATGACGCCGACGCGCAGATGCTGCGTCGCGCGACGGGCCGGGGCAGGCCCCAACCTTTTATTGGCGATATGCCTCCGGATGGATTTCTCTTGTCCTATTTCGACCGGAATGGAACCGAACTCCTTCCGCCCTTGGATGGCGACGCACGAGCAGCCGTCTTTCTCATCGATATTGTCATCCGAACAGTGCGCCAACATCCTGATCCCGGTGTGACACAACCGATTTCGTCTGAGTTGGGCTCGGCGGTCTTTCTGTCGAATCCTCCGAATTAGATGCAAGACGGAAGATGCGAGCCGGTATGAGAAAGCTGATCCCTATAGCTCGCCGTTCAGAGCAGGGCGTTGCATTGCTCGCCACCCTTATTCTCATGACTTTGCTCGCCGCCATTGGGGGCAGCGGGACCATTTTGAGCCGAGCTGACCTGTTTGTCTCACAAAATCTTCTGAGTGGGGTGCAGGCCTTGTGGCTTGCTCAGGCTGGTGCAGAAGTGGGCAAGAATTGGCTGGAGAACAATCTGCCAGGGGCCGCATTCCCTATCGCTATTGGCCCTGAGACCCTCGGAGCTGGGATCTATACTGTCCGGATCGAAGACCTGGATGATGGGAGTATAGGATTACGGCCGTCGGACAGGGCCATGACGCGTCTGGTCGTGTGGTTGAAGAGGTTGTCCACATCCCGGAGTTTACACCGCTGGGTGTGGTTACGAGTATCGGAGATGGGCTCCATCCGGATTTTACAGATACTGCATCAAGCCCGGCAGGTTCGGGCCACCGCATCCCGGATTTCAGCATTGATGGTAGGAATCACGCAGCCGATGGGACGTTGTCACCTCTTTGTCCCGACATCGTGCCATTTGCCGTAAGCCAAGTCGAGGCGCAGACTGATCTCATCAATGCGCTCAACAGCCTGAAACAAAAAATTGTAAGACGGGCAAATCGTGTGTGTCATGCTGATGGAAGCAGTAGTGCGTTTGGGTCCTGTACGCCGGGTCTCGCCTGAGTCCGTGGTCCC
>CAUZQN010000332.1:0-4391 GCA_963581605.1 uncultured Binatia bacterium (SeqCode) | reverse complement strand
ACGAGAAAAGGAGCAAACGCCCGTGCGACACCATAGGCGCGCGCTTCGAGCGTGAGCTGGTCTAGACCGTGATGTGCATTCGCCGACAACGCACTCCCCTGCCCGGTCTCAAAATACATCACGTTGTTACCAATCCATTTTACATCTCGATCCCGGTGCTGCTCCAGCACCCGCTCGCGTCCTTCGCCCAAGATGCTCAGGTTGATCCCAAAGCTCGCGTTTGCGGCTTGTGTCCCGGCAATAGACTGAAATAGTAAGTCGACCGGTGCGCCAGCCTGCAAACTGTCTAGCTGAGTACTGATATGAGCCAGGCAGCACGATTGGGTTGGGATGTCATAGGCTTCAATCAAACGGTTGAGACCGTGCAGAATCCGGCTGACGGTTTCCACTGACTCCGTAGCCGGATTGACGCCAATCACGGCATCGCCACAACCAAACAATAAACCATCGATTGTCGATAATAAAATTCCGCCTAGATCATCAGCCGGATGGTTGGGTTGGAGACGAATACCCAGCACGCCGCGCTGGCCCAGGGTATTGCGACAGCGCGTCACCGTACGGATCTTATTTGCGGCAAGCACTAAGTCTTTGTTGCTCATCAGCTTGGCAACGGCAGCCGCAATCTCGGGCGTAATGGCGCGGTGTAGTGCGCTGAGAGTGTCGCCGTCCTGGGCCTCATGAAGCAGGTACTCCCGAAACTCACCAACGGTCAGGCCTGCAAGTGGACGGAATCCCTCTTGGTCATGGGTATCAAGAATCAGCCGACTGACCTCATCTTGGTCGGGGTCTATGAGCGGATTGTCTACGATTTCAGACAAAGATAGGTCAGCTAGTACTAGCTTCGCCGCAACTCGTTCTTGCTCTGAGGTTGCCGCAATGCCAGCCAGTTGGTCGCCCGACTTCTCTTCGTTTGCCTTGGCGAACACTGCATTCAGGTTGTCAAAGACAAAGCGTTCGGCGCGGACGGTTGTGGCGTACGCCATGGATTTACTCCAAACGCAGCGTTCGCAATCGAAGTGAATTCGTCACTACGGACACCGAACTCAACGCCATTGCCAGCGCGGCAAACATGGGATCGAGCAAGATGGAAAAGGCCGGATACAATACTCCCGCAGCCAGAGGAATGCCTGCGGTATTATACGCAAACGCCCAGAACAAGTTCTGACGGATGATCTGCATGGTCCTACGCGACAGGGCAATGGCGGTACTCACTCCGCTCAGATCACCGCGCAGCAAGGTAATATCAGCCGCTTCGATTGCCACGTCGGTCCCCGTCCCAAGCGCGATACCGACATCGGCTTGCGCCAGAGCAGGCGCATCATTAATCCCGTCACCGACCATCCCCACACTGGCCCCAGCCTGTTGTAAGCGGATGACCTCGGCAGCTTTATCTTCCGGCAAGACTTCTGCCAAGATGTCTGAGATACCCGCATGCTGGGCAATAGCTTGCGCCGTGTGTTGGTTGTCACCCGTCAGCATGACAACTTTGAGCCCCAGGCTGCGAAGATGTTGCACCTCTTGCGCCGCCTGAGGCTTGAGGACATCAGCAACCGCAATCAGTCCAACAACACACCGGTCGACCACGACATACAGCGGCGACTTGCCCGCGCGGGCAAGTCTTTCAGCCTGGACTTCAAAGTCTTTCAGCCGGACACCGCGCTTCGCCAACAGTCGTTGACTCCCGATCAAGACCGCTTGGCCTTCCAGCCGGGCTTCGACGCCGCGCCCGGCAAGGGCTGAGAACGCCTCAACGGACGAGAGTCTTAGTCCTCGGTCTTTGGCATGTTGCACGATGGCCTGCCCCAGCGGATGTTCACTGTGCCATTCCACACTGGCAGCCAAACGCAGGAGTTCTTCTTCGGTGAGACGCACGCTCTCGGCCGCCGCCTCAGAACAAATGATATCAGTGACCGCAGGCTTACCAGTCGTGAGCGTCCCGGTTTTGTCAAACACGATAGTGGTCAGTCTATGTGCGCGCTCTAATATCTCGCCACCTTTAATCAACACACCCTGCTCCGCCCCGCGGCCAGTCCCAACCATAATAGCCGTGGGAGTTGCCAGCCCCAGCGAACAGGGACAGGCAATGATCAGTACAGCCACAAAATTCATGAGTGCAAAGTTGAGTCCAGGTTCCGGCCCGACAATAAACCAGACACCGAATGTCAGGACCGCAGTCACAATCACAACCGGCACAAAATATGAGGCGATAGTATCGGCCAAGCGCTGAATTGGCGCCTTCGACCCCTGTGCTTGGCGGACCAAATTAACAATTCTTGCCAGAGCTGTATCCGTGCCAACTTTAGTCGCTTGAAAGGTGAATGCACCCGTAGTGTTGATGGTTGCGCCCGTAACAGGGTCACCCGTCTGCTTGTCAACCGGCAGGCTTTCCCCCGTCAGCATGGATTCATCCACACTCGACGTGCCGCTGAGCACAACGCCGTCTACGGGGATTTGTTCACCAGGCCGGAGGACAACGACGTCTCCGACCTGGACCTGATCAATCGGCAGCGTGACTTCCTCTTCCTGTCTGAGCAGTCTTACTGTCTTGGGTTGCAGCTGAAGAAGGCGGCGGATGGCTGCAGTCGTTCGGCCTTTCGCCCGAGCTTCCAGTACCCGGCCGAGCAGAATCAGGGTGATGATCACGGCCGCGGTATCAAAATAGACTTGCGGCTGCTGTCCCATCAAAACAAAAAAGCCGGGTGCGAACACAGCCATCGCACTATACAGGAATGCGGCAGAGGTCCCCACCACGATCAGGGTATTCATATCGCTGGAGCCATGCCGGGCCATTGCCCAGGCGCTGCGATAGAATTGTGCCCCTACCCAGAACTGCACCGGAATTGTCAGGACCAGCAACCAAAAATGAGCGCCCAGCGGCAGGCCAGACAGCAGGGCGGTCATTGATCCAATCAGGATCAAAGCAGTCAAGACTGCGCTGACTACAAATTTCTTTTTGAGGATCAGATAGTCGCGCTGATTGCGGTCTTCAATCTCTTCGACTGTCTCTTGTCGCTCGACCACCTCAAACCCGGTCGCGGCAATCGCCTTGCCAAGCTCAATGAGATCGGCTTGACCAGGCTCGTATTCAACCAGCGCTTCTTCGCTGGCCAGGTTGACACTCGCCCGCAGCACGCCGGGCGTTTGCACCAGCGCCTGCTCGACCTTGGCGACACATGAAGCACAGTGCATGCCCCGAATGCCGATGAGGGCGGAAGTAAGATCCGGAGTCGTTTCAGCAGCCTTCATCACTCACTCTCCCTCCATTGCCTGAAGAATAGGACAGCCGTCGATGGACCCCTTGCCGTCACACAGCATAGTCACCTGTGCCAAGGCGTCTCGCATTTCCGTCAGGCGCTCGATCTTCTCCTCAATGTCCGCCAGTTTTGCCTCAGCCCGTGCTTTCACCGCCGCACGACTGGTCTTGGGGTTATTCCGGAGGAAGAGCATAGGGGCGATCTCATTGAGGGAGAAACCCAGCCCCTGAGCCCGCTTGATAAAACGGACCTGCCGGACGGCAGTCTCGGGATAGCGACGATAGTTTGCCCCACTACGCGGCGGGGTCGGGAGAATGCCGCGCCGCTCGTAATAACGCAGCGTTTCCACATTCACCTCAGCCTGCTTCGCAACCTCGCCTATAGTTAATCCATTCATGCTTGACTCCTGCATAAGAGAGTATACACCCTGTACCTAGGTACGGAGTCAAGCGGTTTCCGTCTTCACGTCTGGACGCCTCTCCTTGTGGCATACTAGGCAGCCATAAGAGCCGTAAGAGCATTAACGATAAGGAGAACCATATGGATGCCAAAACAGGCGCCCGGGAACGATTTGCGCAATCTCAACAGGACCTTATAGCGCTCAGTCACCGTATCCACGCCCATCCCGAGTTAGGCTTTGAGGAAGAAAAAGCCTCGGCCTGGATTTCAGAAGCACTCACCGACGCGGGCTTTAGTGTTGAGACCGGCATCTGTGATATGGCCACCGCTTTTGTGGCGCGCGCGGGTAGCGGCCCGCTGCATATTGCCATCTGTGCAGAGTACGACTGCCTGCCCGGCATTGGGCATGCCTGCGGCCATAATATTATTGCCGCAGCTGCGGTCGGCGCTGCACTTGCAGCGGCCAAGGTGGCAGACGAAGTTGGTCTCACTATCAGTGTTCTAGGCACACCAGCAGAAGAAACTGGGTATGCCGGCGGCAAGATTCTCCTCTTAGAACGAGGCGCATTCACAGACGTGCATGCCGCGATGATGGTACATCCTGCTCCCATGGATGTTGTTGATCCGTCTATTATCGCCTGCTCCACGTTTCATGTGCATTACACCGGCAAAGAAGCTCATGCCTCAGCTTTTCCTGAACGCGGCATCAATGCCGCTGACGCCTTCACTGTTGCCCAA
>CAUZQN010000331.1:0-4391 GCA_963581605.1 uncultured Binatia bacterium (SeqCode) | reverse complement strand
GCACTGCATGCCTACGGATTTGCCAACCAGCCGACCTCGACGCATATCGACGATGGCTTAGTCTTACTGGATGCTTACATCACGGCGGCTGTGCATTGCGCGCCGCCGGACAACAAGCCGCTCCGACAGGAATTCGATGCTTGCCAGCCGTATTTATTGCGCGAACTCCAGTTGCTTGGGCAGGTTCGCGTTGTGGTTGCGCTCGGGCAAATCGCTTTCATCTCCTACCTCAGGGCGCGGCGGCAGATCGGGCTGGCTGTTCCTTCTCCAGCCCCAAAGTTTGGGCATGCCAAGAAATATGATCTTGACGGCGTCACGCTCATCGGCTCTTACCATCCGAGTCAGCAGAATACATTTACTGGCCGACTCACGCGGCGGATGTTCCACTCTGTCTTCCGCGCGGCACGCAAGATCATTGAGAACGATCATTGATCAGGCAGCGTAACGCGCACCCGCACGTTGTCCTTGATCGCCGCTAACGAGGGCTACTCCGGAAAGATAGCGTTAATGACTTCATCAATAGCCCGCTGCGAATCGTTGTCATCCGTCAGCGAACGGGAGACGGCGACTGTACAGGCGCGGCGCGGCGCCACACCTTGGCGCATGAGTTGGCCGGAATAAATGAGCAGCCGGGTGCTGACGCCTTCTTCCAGGCCACTGGCCTTCAAATGGCGCACCTTTTCGCCCAGCTTGGCCAGATCAAGCGTCGTTTCGAGCGGGAGTTGGCTCTCATGCGCAATGATCTCAGCCTCTTTATCCCGTGGCGGATAGGTGAACTCAATAGTTACAAAGCGCTGCCGGGTGGAGTGCTTGAGATCTTTGAGTATGCTCTGGTAGCCGGGGTTATACGATATCACCAAGAGGAAATTTGCGTGCGCCTTAAGAATCTCGGTTTTTTTATCAATCGGAAGAATACGTCGATGATCGGTCAACGGGTGGATAAGGACAATCGTATCCTTGCGGGCTTCTACGATCTCATCCAAATAACAAATCGCGCCGGTTCGTACGGCTTGAGTCAAAGGGCCGTCCACCCACACGGTATCGTCACCTTTGATGAGATACCGGCCAACCAAGTCACTGCCTGTTAAATCTTCATGACAGGCAACCGTGACAATATTTTCCGGAATATCTTCATCGCGATCTGACATGAGTATATGCGCCATATGTTCGACAAAGCGTGTCTTGCCGCAGCCGGTTGGGCCTTTGAGTAAGACCGGCAGACGACATTCATACGCGGCGCGAAAAATATCGACCTCATCGCCTATGGGTAAATAAAACGGGACGGAATCATTGGTGGTATCTTGACTCATAATCGTGATTCTTTTTCTATGACGTGGTCATGTTATGACGTGGTCATGTTATGACGTGGTCGTCGTGATGGTCTCCATGACTTGCTGTGTATCAATGTCAACGAGCTCAACAGTCACCTGGCCGCTGACCCCATTTTTTTGCTGCGCGTCAGTAATTTGGCTGTGGAGCTTCTTTCGGAAACCCTCTCGCACGATCGGAGGCATACCCGCCATAGGAAAATTTCGAAAGAAAACCTTGGCTTCGGTTTGTGACGGCCACTCGATCCGGACGATCTTGGGTGCCATCATTTCATGCGTGAGGAAGAGGGATTCTACGGCTTGCTGAAACGGGGGAGTAGCAGAACTGATTGGCGGTGCAGTCTGGGCTGCTCCTGTTCCGTTCGTAAATTGAGCCAGGATCAAATCGATCCGGGTCCGGATATTGGCATTGTCCGTTAAGGTTTTAGCTTTGTGTAAAGACGTCTGGGCTTGTTCGGGCAGGCCCTTTTCTTGATAGGCAATGCCGAGGTTGAAATGGGCTTGGAAGAAGTTCGGCTGAATCTCTAGAACTGCTTGATATGAAGAGATCGCCTGGTCGACCTGGCCGGTGTATAGATACATCGTACCGAGGTCCGTTTGCGTGCCTGGGTCATCCGGCTTCAGTACGAGATAGCGTTGATAGTGGTCAATCGCTTTGGGATATTCTTCCAGGTCGTAGTACACATTGCCAAGGCCGCGCAGCGCATCCAGGTTATTGGGCGCAAGCTCTGACAGACGTTGATATGATGTCAGGGCAGCGCTCCGGTAGCTGGGGTCAATCTGTGACGCGCGGAACTGAACTTCAGCAAGCGTACGCCAGGCTTCCGGGTCTTGTGGTGCCGCGTTGGCTTGGGCGACGAGTTCGGCAATGCGAGTAGTGACTTCTTCTGGCAGCGCCACCTGGGGATGATCTTGTGGCAATGCCGACCCACCCGTACTCGCGGGTCTACTCATGGATGTGGTTGACGAGCCGGCTCTAGGCGCAAAGCGCTCAGTCTGGAGCACGAACACCCATAAGCCTATTCCAACAACAAGGTACAGAGCCAGGACAACGATACCAGGGACAGGCAGCCGCCGTTCGACTGAAGCTGCTGGGGCGGTAAGTTTTTTTCCATTCCCCTTGCTCCCCTCCCCCGAGAGGGTTGCTCCACATTTCGTACAGAAATTGGCTTTGGGAATAGTCTTTATCCCGCACTGCGGACAAAAGCGCGCTGCTGCCACTATGGCCTCCGTTTCTTGGCAAACTACCTAACAACAATACCATACACGGGCTAGGCCCAGGAGTGCGGAGGAGGGACCATGAGGGAGTGAATCCTGTTGACAGTCAAAGAGTTGGCTGGGTAAGGTATTCTCAGCACTGCGGAGGAAAACATGGCGAAAAAAGGGCCGAAGCGCGATCCACGACTCACTCAAGGAGCAAAAGTCCTGAAAGAATGGGAGATTAGTCTCTCGGCCTTACAAAACAATAGCGTAGCTGTTGCAAGCCTGAATGAGCGGATAGGCGAGAATGCTGATGCCGATTTGGCATTAGCCGCATTGCTCGGCGACCTCCAGACTGCTGAGTCAGCCCAGTTTCTGGTGAGTTGGGAAGCGAAGGTTAGTGATAAGCGATTGCGGAAAGAAATCAGTCGTTCCATCTATCGACTCTCCCAAAAAGGCATCCAGGCTGACCGTCCGGAAAAGGAAGTCCCGCGCTCAGTCCTTACTCCGATCGAGCCCGAGGGCTATATCTCACCAATGGACGGACAGGGCGACCGTTTAGTCTGGCTGGTCAAATCGCGCGTTGGCGGTGGGCTACATTTCTTATCTTCGCTTATCAACGAACCCGAAGGCATGCGCTATGTTGATGGCACTGAAGTCACACGGAAAATGCTGCGTCATGCGCGCCAGGACCTCAGTGACACGCATCAGATTACGATGGTCGAAGCGCCGTGGCAGTACTGTGACTTCCTCATGCACGAGGGGTATGAACGGGCTCAGGCGCAGGGCAAAAAAGAAGTCGAGCCCTATCCGGCTGCCCGGTCACATCTCCTGACTGCGCCCGCAGACCCGCAGGACGTTCCGCTGCCTGCTAACCTGGACCGGGAGACCATTGCCTCAGACGAAAATTTGTTAACAACGTCTCTTGAGCTGTTTGAAGAAAAAGAACTCCAGCGCTGGCTGTTTGACGCCGAACAGTCCAAACCCTATGTCGAAAAGATCACCAGCGCCCAGGAGAGTCCGCTCGTCCTCAACCCGCAACAACAGCACGACCGTGTCGAAGACGTTATCAAAGAGGCTGTTGCCGAAACCTTCTCAGGCGAAAAAGGTCAGACTTATGCACGGCGTTTAGAAGAGACCGCGTTGTATCTCTGTGCGACTGATCGGCTTGAAGCCGCGAAACGAGCCTTGGCGGTTGCTCTTGCGCTACAAAAAGAAGGGGCGAACGGAAGCCAGATTTCCTTTTGTGAAGGCCTGGTGCGGCAGAGTATCAGTATGCACTACGGGGAAGAAAAACAACAAGAGCAGGAGGAGGCGAAAGGCTCCTTGATTATGAAGCCGTCGGAATTCGCCGCGCGTGTACAGCAGTCACAGCGGCAGCGATAAGTCTAACCTTTTCTGCTGCTTTTATGCTCCTTGCCTCATGCCACAGCCATCGCCAGACCAAATCACTCCCCTCCCTTTTTTAAACTTCGGGACCATTCTGTCCTGCCCGTCGTGTGGCATGGGCCTCTATCTGCTGACCAAGGAAGTGACTCGGGACGGGACTTTTGAGGGAGCGGTGAAAGCGATGGCCGGTGTGCCGGAATACACACGTGGCTCTATGCCCAAGAACAGCCCGCTGTGTCACACCGGCGAATGGTGGTATCCGCCTGGAACGATCCACACCTTCCAGCACGGCTGGGTTGCATAGTACACTGCGGCGGAAGTTCTTCCCCAGTTATCCGAAAGGAAGCCCCCTCAGCCTGTCCTACCCGTCTTCCCCTGTCATTCCCAACTTGATTGGGAATCCAGTGCCGCGCTGGGGGATGGACTCCTACCTGCGCAGGAATGACAGCAATCGGAACCGGCGGGAAACTTCTG
>CAUZQN010000330.1:0-4393 GCA_963581605.1 uncultured Binatia bacterium (SeqCode) | reverse complement strand
TCCGGCCTGGTCCCCGACCCGGTCGGACCCGAAGATGACGTGCGGCTTATGACGTGGGGAATCGGTCTGACCGATATTGTGAAGCGTCCGACCGGAGGGATACACGAAGTCTCTCAGGCCGAATTCCGGCGTGGAGCAAAGGTTCTACGCGAGAAGATTTTGGACTATAGACCCCAGATTGTATGTTTTGTGGGGCTGACGGGCTATCGGATCTGTTGCGGTAAAGACGCTGGGCTGGGCGACCGCGACCACCGCTTTGGTGGCGCACATGTGTTTGCCATTCCATCCACCAGCCCGCGCAACGCGCACTACTCCTTGCGTGACATTATTGCGACGCTGCACGACCTCAAGGAGTTTAAGGAGTCGCTCGAAACCGATGAGAGGTAGCGAGAGGTAGATAGTTCCCGTACTGCCCAGCCTACGCGTCATCGGGATACTGCGCTACGCGCTATCGCGATACGGCCGCGTTACTACCCGAGCGCCATTATGGATAAAAAAGGAACGCACGATATTTTCCATATCGTGGCCGAGGCGTGGGTTTGTCGTTTGGGTTTTGACAAATCTCTTAAGGCGGCGGATAAAGTCGATTTTTTCGCCCTTCTCGGCCAGAGCGTGTGTCATCATAGCGTCCGGATCTTGCTCCTCTGACTGACAGAAGTCAGCCAGCATCTGGAGGCGGCCCGTCCATTCCTCGTCGCTGAGGTCGTAATAGCCGTTCACATTCGTGATCCACTTTTGGACACTCGCATAGGATTTGAGGTCGTTCATGATACTGGTTAGCACTGTGTAGGGGCGGAGTACGCCCCTACACAGAGATAGATTTCAGCCTACTGAAACAATCCACTTATAACGGAAATCCCAACATGCGAGCCAAATGCTTGAGCTCTTCAAAACGACCGGATTTGGGCATTTGCTCTTGGATGAGCTTTTCTTGTTTCAGCTCTTCAACGATTTTTGCGTCGCGTGCATACGGCTTGCCGTAAACACCCTCAAAATACAGCGTCTCAAATGGCAAGCGCGGCCGCTGCCCGCCGGCTTCCTTTTCTTCAGCCGGATAACCAACCAATTGACACCATACCGGCACCCAGCCTTCAGGCGCGTTCAGGACTTTGTGCAGGGTGGGAATTTTTTCGGCCGAGGCCGCCATATGCAGGCATGTGCCGAGACCTTCGTTGACGGCGGCGAGTACGGCGACGGTACATGCCCCCACAGTTTCCTGTCGGGCAACAGCCTCTGCGGCTTCGCGGGGCAGGTTGTGGATCAGTGTATGCACGGCAGGCATGCCTTCGGGCGCGGTCTCGCCTTTGACGATAGCCGAATCAATGGCTTCATGCGTCCAGCCGTAGAAGGTCGGCAGTGCCCCGAGGTCAACCAGCTCGTGGACGCGTTGTCGAAACGTGTCTGCTGTTGAGCCATCGACATCGGCAAACCAGTAGATCCAGACTGGAGCATTGACGTGTGCGCCTTGGTAATTATCCGCAGCAAGCAGAGCCTCTCGATCTTCTTTTGACAGTGTATCCCGCTCAACAACAATGGCCCGCCAGGGCTGGAGGTTGCCTGGGCAGCTCGTCAAACGGACGGCTTCCAGAATGCGCTGAATTTTTTCTCGCTCGACCTGCTCCCACGGCTTGAAAATCCGAATACTACGTCGCGATCCAACAACTTCAAGAAAATCCATTGTGTTCTCCTTGGCCGCTAGCGTGCTGGTTACAACAAAGGACTGGTCTGCAGCAGTACCCCGTTATGGATCAAAAAGCTCCGAATATAGTTTCCTTTTTGTCGTTTCTCGCCAGCTCCGCCCTCGACCCGTTGCTCAAACTCGGATATTTTGGCAGCGTACAGACGCCGGCCTTTGGCGCGGATCTTTTTCCCGCCCTCGACCTCACGCAGACACTCGTCAATGATTTGGTCGGGTTCTTTTTCCACTAAGGTACAGAACTCCGTCAAGATGGCCAGTCGCTGTAAACCCTCTTCGCGCGAGACGCCGGACTGATCTTCGAGGCCAGCCAGCCAGCTTTGGACTGTTTGTGTGTTTTCTATATCTGCTGCCACGGATAGGCTACTCCTCTAGTTTCAATACTGTGTTATTCTTCCGGCAAGCCCAGCATACGGCTGACTGCGCGCACTTCCTCTTTGCGCCAGGGAAGCGGCGCCGGATCTTGTATCATTTTCTCAGCGCGCAGCCGTGCGGCTGCTCCTTCCGTACCACGGAACGGCTTGCCATAGCGTCCTTCGTGAAAGAGTTCTCCCAGCGGCGGGCGTGGCCGTTGGCCACCCGCTTCCCAGCTCTCGGCCGGATAGCCGACAAATTGGACCCACAGCGCTGTCCAGTGATCCGGAACACCAAAGACCTGACGCGCAGGCTCTTCGGGGTAGGTGCACAGCATCGTGCCGAGCCCTTCGTCCACAGCGGCGAGTAGGGCTTGTGAGATCGCGATGCCAGATTCGCAGCCGGTCACCTTCGCGCACAGCACGTCGTCTGAACTAAAGGCCTGGACGACTTGGGGATAGGCGACCTCATTAATGAATTTGTGCGTCCAGCCATGGCTAATATTGAGCACGCCGATATCAACCTGCTCTTTAGCCCGAGGTGGCATGTCGCGTGCAAACGCCTTGAGGTCGCCCCACCAATATATGTGAATAGGGGCCATTTGAATCATGCCGGCATTCACCGGCAGCGTCAGGGACTTGAGATCGTCCTGAGCCAGGTCATCCCGGTCCACAACGATGGCGCGCGCAAAATCGGCATTCCCGGCTCGGCTCGCCAGGCGAGCGGCTTCGAGGATGGTCTGCACTTTATCGCGTTCGACCGGCCTCCAGGGGAGGAAATAGCGAATAGAACGTCTGCGACCAACGACCTCTTTGAATTCCATACCTAGGCCCTCCAATGTCCCGTTCATGCCACGTGTGAGTACAATAATTGCACGCTAACGGGTACGAAGTGTATATGCTTTTCCCCAGCGCGGGAAGGGTAGGTCAGGACTCAGGCGAGTGGGCTGCCTGAGTCGCTCCGCAATAGGGCGTGTGGTACACTACGGCTACTTTACGTGTCGTAGTAAGGAGCGAGGTCGATGAAAATAATCGTTCGCATACTCTATTTTGCCCTGCCGTTTTTTGTGTTGAGTTGTGCCGCCTCAAAAACTCCGTCTCGGGTTATCATAGAGAAACCCAAACTCACCGCAGCCTCGTGTGAGGAGGCCAATCGTCTCGTGAATAAGTCCATACAAACAATGGGGTATACGCTTACCTCGTATACGCTCGCCGCGCCCGGCCGCGCCGGTCGGTTTGAGGCAACAAAAGAGAAGGCCATGGGTGGCATTGTCACGGTCTCGTGTAGCGATAGCGGAGCAAACATTAATGCGCAGAATGCGGGCGCATTGTCCGGGTTGCTTGGGGCGGGTGAGCGCCCGCACCATTTTGTGAATAGCTTTCCGGTGACGTTTCAGATGCTGAAGCAGCGTGAAGCCTATGAAGCGAAGAATCCGGAAACGGGGACGCTGCAGTTCTCCATTGTGCCACTCGATAACTTTGCCTCACAAAATGTCCTTGGCTCAGACATACAGTCCAGTGGCATTCTGCCGGTCCGCATTACCATTACAAATAATACCCCGCGACCCTATGCGATTGAGGCGAGTAGGATCTTTCTCGTGCCGGAAGGCGGGGGACGTGTTGCGCCAGTGTCCTCACCAGGCGGAGGGAGCAGCCTGCAAGATATGACTATCGAGCCTGGGCAAAGCGCATCGGGTTTTCTGTATTATCCGGCTGGTAATTACTCTTCGGCCCGGACTTCTGTGATCGATAAAGAGAACAATGAGCGCGAAGGTTTTTCCGTTCAGTTTTAATAGGGCTGAAGGAATACTGCCTGGGCGAGGGAACCTCGCCCCTACCTCTGATGCCCGTGCCCTCCCGCTCCGGGTGACAAAATAATATGCGGATCTGCGTAAGGCGCGTATGGCGGTGGTGTGGGATACTCGGTCGGATAATCGAGCGGCAGCCGCGGCTTCCCCGTCGAATGAATCATCCGCCCGTCTCTCAGCTGCCACGATCCCATATGGTCAGTCGCGTAGCCTTGCTCGGCCTGACCTGATGAAATACGGCTCTCAGCTTCATTCTGTAACATCATCTGTATCGTTTCCTCACTCACCCCGGCTTCTTTGAGTTTGAGTACTTCGGTGGGAGTCAGGGCGAAGGCCACTGAGGCCCAGAAAGCGGTGAGAATCAAGGCTGTGATTATCCCTGTATAGAAGCGGTAAGGCATACGTGTTCTTTTTTGATTATGACTTTTCATATTCTAACATACTGGTACCCTATCCTCCGAAGCGGAGTCCAGAGACACCTTCCATATGGGAGCCTCCCGCTCGTATCCCCTGGATTCCACTCTGTTCCATCCGGG
>CAUZQN010000329.1:0-4396 GCA_963581605.1 uncultured Binatia bacterium (SeqCode) | reverse complement strand
AAGCGCGGATGACACTCGAAGTCGAAGGGCTCGATCTGAAATTCGTGATTGAAGATGAGATCGCACTCTCGTAGTCCCTTTTGGGCCTGAAGACTTGAGTGGCGGTCCTACTGTATGAAGTAGGAGAAGAGCACCATGGCACGCCCGCATGAGAACGAAACCCTCAAAACGATCTGCGCTAATCCCGACTGCCGGAAGGCCGTCCCAACCGAGTACCCATACAGCCAAGGCTTTCTCGTGGGAGAGAGGCGAGAGCAGCAGACTGTATCGGTGTGTCAAGAGTGCGTAGAGCAGGGCTGGCGTCCGCCCGGCTATCGCGGCCGCCTCTAGGAAAATTGGGACCAGGAAGACTCTGTGTCATGGACCGCGACCGTGCCAGATGGTTGGACGGTTGGGGCTGCCTACGATCGGCTGTCGAGGTAGACTATCCTCACGGCGGAGCCGCGAGTAGATCCGAGAATATTCCATGTGTCTTGTTGAGAAGGCGTTCAGTATGCCGAGTATTGATATTGGTCAGGGCCACGGTTCCGCATATGGGATAATTGAGGACAGCATCGCGCAGTATGTGGTCGACGCCTATCGCGGGATGCCCGATCGTCTCCTGACCGCTGGCAGTATTTCCAGGCAAATTATAAAGGCCGTAGGGATGTCAGGATTCTACCTGCGTCCAGAGCAGGTCGTGGAATGGGTGGCCGTGTTTGAAGAGCGGACAGGCCGAAAGATTCTGGAAGAAGAGCCGGAAACATACCCATTACGATATCGCTGCGTATACCATAAAGATATTCGGATTCCTTAAAAGGTGTTTGGACAGTGGAGAGGGTCTGTCATTGCGAGGAGCCGAAGGCGACGAAGCAATCTCTTTTCCCGCCACAGATTGCTTCGCTTCGCTCGCAATGACGTGTACGGGGAGTTTTCAAACACCCTTGAAAAGAAAAAAGACCGAGATGTGTGTCTCTCGGCCTTTTCGGTTACAGTTGAGTGGGAGCGCCTACGCGCTGAGCTTGGCCTCATCCGCTTCCGTAGGCCCCTCGACCTTATAAAGCTTCTGGCCGTTGTCCCAGAGGATTTTACGCCGGACTTCCTCATCACAGTCTCCGAGACCAGTTTTGATCCGCTCGTGTACTTCATCCCCGTATAACGACGTCGGATGCGGAAAATCGGTTTCAAACATGATTTTGTCTGCACCGACTTTATCGATCAGTCGACGTGGTGCGATCTGCTCGAACCAGTAGCAGGCGTAGATGTTGCGCGCGAAATACTCTGACGGCAGCATGTCGAGATCGGGCCGTTCTTCCTGGACGCGATTGCCGAGGAACTGGTAGTCCAGCGCTTCGAGAGCAAATGGAATCCAGCCGATGCCGCTCTCAACCGAGACAAACTTAATATCGGGATAGCGCGCCAGCACGCCCGAAATGATCAAGTCGCTCAACTGAATGCCGTTGCGCATGAAGATGTCCACCGACAGGGCCGCAAACGTAGCCATTTTGCCATATGTCTTGACCTTGTCGCGCCGCAGTCCGCCATCCATATTGCCAGAACCGATGTGGAAACTGATCGGTAAATCGAGTTCGACCGCGACCTCCCACAAGGGGTTCCAGTGCGGATCGCCCAGCAGCGGCTGGCCGAGTGACTGCGGGTCTCCGGTGAAGAGAATGCCCTTATGGCCCATTTTCGCGCAGCGACGCACTTCTTTCACCGTGGCAGGCACATCCCAAAACGGCGTCGAGGTGATCGGCAGCAGCCGGCGCGAGTCTGCCGAGGCCCATTCGGTCTGCCAGTCGTTATACACCTGGACGCAGGTCAGCTTCAGCTCGGGGTCCTCTAACCTGAGAAACTCCTGACTTCCGAAGCCTCCGACGTTTGGATACATAACCATGGCCCAGATGCCTATTTCATCCATATATTTGAGGCGCTCCTTAGCGTCGAACGCGCCTGGGTGCATCTCGTCATACGACTTGGGCCAGTTCATCATATCGCCTACACCGGCGGTAGCGGTCAGGCCGGGATTTGCGATGCGCCGATCCCCTAGGAACCACCACTGACGCCCTTTGGCGTCGAGGTCGACTCGCGGCACTGCATCCTTCATTTTCTCAGGCACCCGACTGGTCCACAGGTCAGGTGTTTCGGTGACATGGGTATCAACGTCGATGATTGTATAGCCGCTCATAATAATCCTCCATTAGCTAGCATGGCGTGTGCCTAGCGTAGCGTAACGCTTGGAAATTGCCAAGGCATACGGTTGTCATTCGACGGTTGGCATTTGATTGTTGTCCATATCCGCCCCGATATGGGTGTCCACCAATACGCCAAATCCTGCTAGGCTAAAAGGAGGGGTAGGCCATAGCGGCTTATCCGCATGCCTTTTGAGCGACGCAGCGGGCAGGTCTTTCGTGGGAGAAGGGGAATACATGGCATACCAACCGATTGAGAACTACGCAATCATCGGCAATATGTACACGACGGCCCTGGTGGGCCTAAACGGATCGATCGACTGGTTCTGTTTCCCCCATTTTGACTCGCCGAGTGTTTTTGGCGCGATTCTTGATGATAAAAAAGGCGGACGCTTTCAGATCGCTCCGGCAGGCGGCGAGGTGACCCATAAACAACTGTATTGGCCCGATACGAATGTACTCATTACTCGCTTTTTCTCACCCGACGGCGTGGGAGAAGTGATCGACTTCATGCCGGTAGGTCTGTCGAAAAAGGACTTCAGCTACCATGGTTTGATCCGTCGGGTGCGCGTTGCACGTGGCAGCATGCGTTTTCGCCTGGTGTGTCAGCCTGCCTTTAATTTTGCACGGGATGCCCACGCCTCGCGTCTGACAGCTCAGGGCGTATGCTTTGAATCGGCCAATCTGAGTCTCGGCCTCACCGCGCCCGTCCCACTGCAGCAACACGAGAGTGGGGTACAGGCTGAGTTCACCCTTACTGAGGGACACTCTGAGACCTTTGTCCTGCGTGAGATCCAATCTGGCGCTGAGTGTGGCCATATAGAAGAAGAAGAGGGTGACGGGCTGTTCCGCCAGACGGTCGAATATTGGCGGCACTGGCTCGCTCAGTGCACGTATGCCGGTCGCTGGCGGGAGATGGTGTATCGTTCCGCGTTAACGCTCAAGCTGCTGACGTATGAACCGACCGGCGCCATTATAGCGTCCCCAACGTGTAGTTTGCCCGAGGACATTGGTGGGGAACGCAACTGGGACTACCGCTATACCTGGATTCGTGATGCGGCGTTCACTCTGTATGGCTTGCTGCGCATCGGATTCACGCAGGAGGCTGCCCAGTTCATGAACTGGGTGGAAGCGCGTTGCCGCGAAATGGGCCCGGACGGATCGTTGCAAATTATGTACGGTATTGATGGTCGGCATGAATTAACTGAGGAAACACTCGATCACCTCGAAGGGTATAAGGGCTCTCGTCCCGTCCGGATCGGCAATGGAGCCCACAACCAACTTCAGCTCGACATCTACGGTGAGCTCATGGATTCGGTCTATCTGTTTAATAAATATGGATCTCCGATTTCGTATGACCTGTGGTCCTATCTGCGCCGGCTCATCAATTGGGTGTGTGATAATTGGCAGCGCCGGGATGAAGGCCTGTGGGAGGTGCGTGGTGGGCAGCAGCACTTTGTCTACTCGAAACTGATGTGTTGGGTCGCGATTGACCGCGGCCTTCGTTTGGCCGATAAACGCTCGTTTCCCGCTGACCGCGACAGGTGGCTGAAAGTACGCGACCAGATCTACGAAGAGATTATGACAAAAGGCTGGAATTCTCAGCGCCAGGCTTTTGTCCAGCACTACGACAGCGACGTTCTTGATGCCGCCAATCTCATGATGCCGTTGGTCTTTTTCCTGTCCCCGAGCGATCCGCGCCTACTCAAAACCCTGGATGCGGTCAATCGTCCACCCGAGGAGGGCGGCTTGGTCTCGAACAGCTTGGTCTATCGCTATAATGTGCAGGAAACCTCTGACGGACTCAACGGACCTGAAGGCACCTTTAATATTTGTACCTTCTGGCTTGTGGAAGCCTTAACCCGCGCAGGTCTGACCGACCGACAGCGGCTCAATGCCGCACGCCTCATGTTTGAACAAATGTTGGGCTACGCCAACCATGTCGGTTTGTATGCGGAACAAACCGGCTTGCGTGGTGAGAGCCTGGGCAATTTCCCGCAGGCGTTTACCCATCTCGCGGTTATCAGTGCCGCGTTTAATCTGGATCGGGCCTTAGGTACCACGGGTTAAGCGGGCCGAATAAGGCCTGTTTTGTCGCACTTTCCCTAGCGACAGGCAAGACATTCTTGTCGCTCCTTCCCTTGCATCAGGTCTCAAACTGCTTTACCTCTTGACCGCTGGTGGCCGTTGTAAATGACTCTGTGCGTATATGAAATTGAAACCAA
>CAUZQN010000328.1:0-4400 GCA_963581605.1 uncultured Binatia bacterium (SeqCode) | reverse complement strand
CAACACGTGCGTGTCACCGCGCTACTGGGCGCTCAGCTGTCCATACTGCGCCAAGCCGCCCAGGTGCTTTTAGAGAAAGAAACGATCACGGGCGCTGAATTGAAGACGATTGCCGAGCAAGCGAATGGGGCGTCTGCCCAAGAAGACCAAGAAGAAGTTATTGCTGACGCGGTGGGCCAGTAGTCCGGTCCGTTCCGGTCTCAGGCTTGAAGATCTATATTTTCAGTATAGGAATTCCCCCACTCAGCTCGTCGGGCCTACTCTACAACTACCCTACACACGCCAGTCGCTGCCCAGCTGCCCTTCTTGTCAACGCTCAGCAAGGGCAGTATCAGTACCTGTCCATCTCGGTCTCCGGAGAGGCTGATCAGCAGAAAAGGAGAGAGCAATGAGCAAAGAATCGTTTACGGTTGCTGTTCCCGACGAGGTATTAGCCGACTTACGTGAACGGTTGGCAAAGGTGCGCTGGCCTGGGGATTTTGCCAACACGCACTGGGAGTATGGGACGAACCAGGAGTATTTACAGGAGCTTGTTGAGTACTGGCTCAACGAGTACGACTGGCGCAAACACGAGCGCGAGATGAACACCTTCTCGCACTATAAGGCTGATATTGACGGGGTACCCATCCATTTTATCCACGAGCCGGGCAAAGGGCCGAACCCAACGCCGCTGATTCTGAGCCACGGCTGGCCGTGGACCTTCTGGGATTTCCAGAAAGTCATTCGGCCTCTCACAGATCCCGCCGCCTTTGGTGGGGATGCGAACGATTCCTTCGATGTCATTATCCCGTCCCTGCCTGGTTATGGGTTTTCAACCCCGCTGACGACGTCGGGCATCAATTTCTGGCGAACGGCGGATCTATGGGTCAAACTCATGCAGAATGTCCTGGGCTATCAGAAGTTTGCAGCCCAAGGCGGAGACTGGGGCGCGATCATAACGGCCCAGCTCGGTCACAAATACGCAGACCGGCTGCTTGGCTGCCATGTGAATCTGATGATCCCGCTTGATGTCTTTGTCGGCAGTATGCCTGAAGCCGCAGACTACGGTCCGGACGAGGCAGGCTGGTACGACAAGAACATGAATTTCTTTGCTGCAGAGAGTGGTTACTCCGCACTCCAGACGACAAAACCCCAAACCCTTGCCTTTGCACTTAACGACTCTCCCGTCGGGCTGTGTGCGTGGCTACTCGAAAAACGCCGCACCTGGAGCGACTGTGATGGGGATGTGGAGAAACGCTTTAGCAAAGATGATTTATGCACCACAATGACGCTGTACTGGATCACGCAGAGCTTTGGCACGTCTGCGCGCTATTATTACGAAGCCACGCATAACCCGTGGCAACCTGCGCATGACAGGACGCCAATTGTAGAGGCGCCAACGGGTGTTGCCGTTTTCCTCAAAGAAGTGATTCTGATGCCGCGCAAGTGGGCGGAGGGCTATTACAATTTGAAACGCTGGACGACGATGCCGTCGGGTGGACATTTTGCGCCTATGGAAGAGCCCGAACTCCTGGTGAATGATGTCCGCGAGTTCTTTCGACCGCTCAGAAGATAACAGTCAGGATTTTCAGCAAGAGTAGGACAGCGGCCATGAAACTCAACGGAACACGAACCATTCCAGCCTCCCAACAGAAAGTCTGGAATTTCCTGATCGATCCAAATCAGCTCGCCAAATGTATGCCCGGCTGTGAGAGCCTGGAAGAGACTGGCGAGAATGAATATAGCGGTGTGATCAAGGTCGGTGTGGCTGCGATAAAGGGCGTGTACAACGGTAAAGTCAAAATGGAGGAGATCCAGCCGCCGTCGCACTATAAGCTCAACCTGGATGGCAAGGGTAAACAAGGGTTTCTCAAGGGCTCCGGTACTGTAGATTTAGAGGAACAGGATGGCCAGACCTTATTGACCTATCACGGCGATATCCAAATCGGCGGGCTACTGGCCAGTGTCGGCCAGCGTATGGTTGGCGGTGTGGCCAAGATGCTGATTGGACAATTCTTCACCGCCATGGAAGCTGAAATCCAAGCCATGCCTGATGAAGAGGTCAAACAAGGTGCGCTGGTGAATATATGGCGCACCTTGGTCAAATGGATACGGAGTATATTGGGGCAAGGGGACTAGTGCTCTGTCAGGACTCAAGTGAGAATTTGTCATTCTGAGCCGGCGCGAAGCAGCGGCGAAGAATCTCTCAGGCGTATAGGACACGGTAATCACACGAATAGAACTTCGACAGCATCAACGTGAAAACACACTGCAAAATCGGCATCGCCCAGATCAGTCCTCGCCTCGGAGATGTGGCGGCGAACCTGTCCATGTATGAACAGCATATCGCCCGAGCTCAAGAAGAAGGGATTGATTTGCTCGTCTTTCCCGAGCTGAGTCTCACTGGCTACCACTTGCGTGACATGGTGGCGACTGTGGCGCTGCGTGAAGATGCAGCTGAGATCACGCGGCTCAAGGAGCTGAGCCGAACGGTTCCCTTTATAGCCGGCCTGGTCGAAGAGAGCGCGGACTTTCGCTTCTATAACACGGCGCTATATCTCAGTGACGGAGACATCCAACACGTCCATCGGAAAGTCTATCTGCCGACATATGGCATGTTCGATGAACAGCGCTATTACGCCCGGGGAGATCGAATCCGTGCCTTTGAGACGCCTTTTGGACGAGCGGCAATCCTGGTGTGTGAAGATCTATGGCATCCGTCAACCGCCTATATTGCCGCGCTTGATCGGGCGCTGATGATTATCTGTCCTTCGTCGAGTCCGTTGCGCGGCATTGCCGACGACAAAGAACAAGACGAGAACGCGCGCTATTGGGAGTCGATCAACCGTGCCTATGCCGAAACGTTTGGCGTGTTTGTGATCTACGCCAACCGGGTCGGCTTTGAGGACGGCGTCGGGTTCTGGGGCGGCTCTGAGATCATCGATCCGTTTGGCCAATGTCTGGCTAAAGGGCAATATTATGAGGAGGATTTTGTGACCGCCGAAATCAGCCTTGACGCCGTGCGGCGAAAACGCATTGCTGCGCCACTGTTGCGTGATGAAGATATCGACCTCACGATCAACGAACTCATGCGCATACGCGGCCGGAGAGAATAAAGTGGTTTTCATTTGGGTTTACCACAACTCTTCCCCCTCACCCACAGTCGCTGCGCTCCTGTTTCCCTCTCCCAGTGGGAGAGGGTATTACAGCCTGCCTGTGAGCGAATATACGCCAGGACGGGGGGCGTAGTTTCAAGCCTAATATAGTTATTGGGGAGTAATTCCTATTTGTGTTTATCATGTTCCCGTGTCCTCACTCATGCTTGCTCCGCTGCTGCTTCCCTCCTTCGACTCCACCCTCCATCTCCGCCAGCCCCGACAATACAATCGGCGGACGATCAGGAAAGTCTGCCACCAGGCGCAGCCGTCCCCCCATCGCTTCGACATAACCGCGCAGCGTGGAAATCAGCAAGTCTGTTCGCTTCTCTAGCCGCGAGACACCCTCTTGCCCAATACCGAGTGATTCCGCTATCCGCTCCTGCGTCAGCCGGTGCGCTTGGCGCAGGTCCCGGAGGGACATTTCCTCTGCGATCAATTCCTTGACGCGCGCAGCCACAGCTTTACGTTCGTCCTGCGGCAACCTGTTCATAATCTCTTTCAGCTTCACTGTCATGTCTTGTTTCCTTTCTCTCTCAAACGGGCCAGGTGCGTATCAAACCTTTTGTCTGCTGTGGCGATGAGTCGCTTGTAGAAGCGTTTTTCACTCGTCCCGGCCTTATTGCCTGCTGTAAGAACAATGGCTCGCCGAACGGGGTCAAAGGCAAAAGCGACGCGCCACACTCCGCCGCCGGCCTGAAAGCGTAGTTTCTTCATATTGGCGTGGCGTGAACCGTTCAGCGTATCCACATGTGGCCGGCCTAAGCTGGGACCAAACTCCTCTAACAATGCCGCATGCGCCAACAATTCTACTTGGACCGCCGGTCTATCCGTGCCAACTCTGCAGCAAACTCCTCATCAAACAGAACGGCCCAGGCCATACTTAAATATGCACTGAAAGACATATGATGTCAAAAACATTCTTGTAAGCGAAGTCCCGTCGAGTCGCCCCATGACCCACTGCCCACTTCGTAAAAACTCATGCAACAAATTCAGAGTCTCGCCCCAATTTTCCTATTCGGATCTCGCTTGACGCCTCGCCCGTGCGCCCTATAGCGTAATGGCCACGCAGGGGCGGAACGATGTTGAATGGGCTGAAATGGATATGGATCGCGGTGGTTGCCGGCATTCCGCTGAGCCTGGCAGCCGCGACGCTGTTTCAGTGGTTGACGACCGGCAAGAAAGTTCTCATCTCCTGGCAAGCGGTGACAGACCTCCTGGGCTACTGGCCCCTCATCGGTGCGAGTCTCTTCTTCCTCGGTGGCC
>CAUZQN010000327.1:0-4416 GCA_963581605.1 uncultured Binatia bacterium (SeqCode) | reverse complement strand
CGGCCCCCCAAGCGATACAGACTGCGGCCATACAGTATCTCTTCGAAGTTTCAGCCCGTTCCATCGTCCCCCAGGCAGAAGTCGCGATCGTTACATAGAGCAGGCCTAACTCTACGGCGCACTCTGATCCAGCTCGGAGGTGTAGACGGCGATGGCCTTCTCCACCTCCTTATACTCGTCGACACCCTTCAGCGTTGGGTCCTGGTCAGAACATCCCAAAAGGGATGCCGAACGCGACGAATACTATCTTCGATGATGGCATCGAACCTTTTGTGACCTCTCAATCTTACCGTTTAGCTTTGCCAGTGCAGCAATTCGCTAGGAATACTGTAACCCCAAAAAGGGCGCCCATCCAAGCGCGGAGGCTATATCGTCATAAAATAAGTCGATGATGAACAAGATTCCACTGTCAAACTCCCGATTGGTGGTGGAATTGAGCGGGAATTGGCCTGCTATGCCGAGTTGGACATACTTGCCTCGATATACCAACCCCGGGATAATGAACGCCTCAGTGATCCGCTCCGGGCCGTTGACCACCGTCGCAAAGTTAAACTCCACTACAGGAACGAGTCGGTTCAAAGGCCACGGTAGCCCCACATCCTTCACGTGATCTTGAAGATATTGGAAGTCATACATGAGAACAAAGTCGTAGAAGAATTCCGTTTCCTCGTTGTTCAGTAGGATATCAAACCCGGCATCGCCCATTAGCGCAAAAGGCCGCAAAAACCCCACGCGCGCGGGAAGGTCTCCAAAGCCTTTGGCATACAGGAGCAAGGGAGCAAGCGCGACGTCTTGTTCTGCTCCGATATCTTCTTCTCCGATGGGGATTTCGACTTCAAAGCCCGACGAGAGAATAAATTCATGGGCTGCACTGCGGAACATGGCGTATTTGAGCAGCACGCCGAGATTCTGAAAGCCCGAAGCGTTCTCTTCGCCTCCTTGTCTATCCGTCACCCACTCATTTTCGAGGGCGAGGCTGAAATTTTTGGAGAACCGTTTTTCCAGAATATACCCCACGGAAAACGTGTTCCCTTCCTTGAGATTAAAGTGGCCGGGTTTCGCCAACACGAATTCATCTTTGGGATTGGCATCTTCAGCCACAAAAGGCTCGATAAATTTCCGCTTCCCCACGACCCCATGAGCCGAGACAAACGAAGGACCGAGACACACACAAATTCCACACACAACGAGCCACTGGACACATTTGTAACGCATAGGTTTCCTCCTCACCCTGACGGACACACAGAGACCTCTCCGGGCAGAGTGCGTTGAGCCACGCGGGCCAAATCAGAAACAGGCGGTCCCATACGGACGCACCTCTTCTGACCCGACAGGGGCAGTTTATGGAGCGAATAGACGTTATGCAGGCAGCCTAGAGGGCTGTCGGTGGCGGGTGCGTCGGCGGGGTCAGATACCCATCGGGTAACAGCCGTTGTCGTTCGCCGACCGGCGGACCGATGGGGAGTCCGGACACGGTATACGCGGCATTGCGGAAAAGAAACTTCGCGACGCTGGAGACCTCTCCCCCCTGCTCATGGTGCAAGCAGCCATCGGGACACATGCTAATTTTGCCCGCAGTGTGTCGATGGGCGGTGTGACAGTGAGGACCACGCGCAGACAATGGGCACGCTGCGCCAGACTGGATTGCGCTCACCTTCTGCCCTCTAGAACACCGGTCACAATGCTGTGCTGCGGGCAAGGCAAGGCTCGCTCCCGCTAGCAAATAGGTCAAGAAAGTCCCGAGGGTCACAAGATGGAGCAGACGTGAGGAACACCGGCCAAACACGATGCTGGTCTCTTTTCCTTTCCCGACGAATCGTTGCTGTTGCGCGGCTTCAGTAACCCCGCGCCCAGTCCAATACATTCAAGAGGGATTGGCCTGTTATATAGCGCTGCAAATTTTCGCAAAATAACTCTATGCCTTTTGCTTGCTGGACATCAGTTCCACCTGATGTATGCGGAGTAATCACGACATTGGGCAGTTGCCAGATTTCCTCTGGTGGCGGACCGGCGAATTCTCCGCTGTAGACATCTAGGCCCGCCCCAGCAATCCAACCCTCACGTAACGCCTTGGTTAAGGCCGATTGATCTATTAGTTCACCCCGGGCAACGTTAATAAGATACGCACTCGATTTCATCTGATGCAGTTCAGCTTCACCCATGAGTCCGTCCGTTTCCGGTGTCCACTGGGTACTCAATAGAACAAAATCACTCTGCTCAAGCAGAACAGATAGCTTTGATGTCGGGAGGAGTTTGTCAACGTCTTGCGTCCGGCTCTGGGAAGCGGTTGCCGACCGACGTGTTGCCACAACAGACATCCCGACCGCTTTGGCGAGACGCGCGACAGCGCTGCCAATGCCACCCAGGCCGATAATGCCTATAGTTTTTCCCTGTACCAGGATGGGACGGTATTCTCGACGTTCGAATGCCTGATTGTTCTGATCACGGAACGCTTGAGGCAAAGACTTCGCAAAGAGGAAGATCGTGGACAGAACATATTCCGCGATAGGCAAAGGGTTATTCAGCCCGCGCGACGTCGTGACTACGACGTCGCTGCCCCACATGTCGCCCATGCGCAGATTTGAGGCACCCGCCGGTGTTTGGTGTAGCCACTTGAGTCGTGGCGCACGAGCCCGCAGATCGAGAGGAAAAGGGAATCGAATGCAGATGACTTCGGCTTCGGCTAGCAGGGCGCCCCGCTCGGCGCGGGTCGAGGTGTTTGCTGCTACGAGTGCTTGAGGCACATAGCGACGAACGGATTCTGCCGGCCAGGTTTCGGCATACTCGACCTCGAACTTCCCGCGCGCATCCACAACTCGAATGCGGGGATCAATCGCCTCAATCATCTCGATGGCAGAGTCACCCACAGCACCGAGCAGCAGGATGTTCAGGATGTTGAGCGGGTTCGGCATGTGTCCGGCGAACAGCTAGCCAGTTGTAAGGACACTGTCCGCAGCACGCTGGCCCTACTCAGCTCCGATTGTATCAAGCGCCGCACGGGCGCATTCAATATCTTCATCTTCTGTCCCGCCGCTCGCGCCCACACCACCAAGAAATTCACCACTCGCAGCCAGCGGCAAGCCGCCTCCAGCCAACAGCAACGGCCGTCCGATAATGTCGGCAACGCTGCTAAACAACTGCGAGCGTGATTCCGCTAGTTCGGCGACCTCGCGTGAGGTACGACGGAAAGTCGCAGCCGTAAACGCCTTGCTCTGGGCAACCCCAGTTGTTAACCAACGCGCGTTATCCATACGAGCCAGTGCAACCAAGTTCCCGGCGGAATCCACGACGGCAAAGCTCATGTCCCAGCCTTTTTCTTGAGCTTTCTGTTTGGCTGCAGCAATAAACTGTTCTGCAAGGACTAATGTGAGAGGCATGCTTTCTCCTTGTCTATAGAGGGACGAATACAGGAGGGGCAGCCACATCGGGCTGCCCCTACAATCTTTTTACAATCTCGTGCGGGCAAGCTAGCGCTGATGATACAACGGATGGCCTTTATAGGGAGTCTTGAGACAACTGAAGTGATCGCCTTCGAGATTGGCAAAATACAGCGTCTGCAAGTCGGGCCCGCCAAAAGCGCAGTTGGTCGGAAAATTGAGCCTCTTGCCTTCGGCAGAATCATCAACCAGCATGCTCCAATTACCATTCGTATCGATGGCGATGATTTGGTGCGCCGGGACCATTTCTCCACCCTGAACCACCGCCGGCAGAGTCACATACATATTGCCATCCACGTCAAAGGCCATCCCATCCGGCAAAGACGGAAAATCCTTGGAGTAGATCTCAGGTTTGCCGAACGTGCCATCCTTATTGATCTGGATACGCAGACAGTCATTCCGGGTGCTTTCCAACACATAGACCGCGTCTTCTTTGGGATCGATGGCAGTGCCGTTGGCCAGATAAATACCCTCGGCCACAATTTCGCTCTTGCCATTAGGACGGATGACGACCAGCGCCCCTTTGGCCGAGGGCGTAACCAATTCGGCGAGGACGTTCTCAATAGTCGACGTACTCGAATTCGAGACGTATAAATTGCCCTCAGCATCATAGCTGGCAAAGTTTGGCAGTGTCAGTTTCAGCGAGCCAACCTGATCTGCAATCAGCGACACCTCGCCACTCTGGGTGACGCGCATCATCGCCTGCTTGCCCAGGTCGCAGTACACCAGATCGCCGTTGCGGTCCATCGTAACGCCATTCGGAATAGAACCCTCGGGGAGTTTTACAAGTTCACTCACTGTGCCGTCCGGCGTAACCTTATACATGATGCCGTTACGCCCACCGCCGTATACATTGCCCTCCTTATCAACCACCACACCCTCGGCTTGCAGCACGCCTTTGCCAAAAATCTCAACCTGATCAACAGAAAATGTTGCCATACAAAGTCCTCCTTTTTGCCAGCTTAAAACAGAAATCCCC
>CAUZQN010000326.1:0-4419 GCA_963581605.1 uncultured Binatia bacterium (SeqCode) | reverse complement strand
TACCACACATAGATGCACTTGTTTTCCGTATCCGGGAGTGGAATCGACACCCCCCAGTCCATGTCACGCGTAATGGGCCGTCCGCGCAGCTTAATCTGTTCGACCTGCGTGCGGGCAAAATGAATCACATTCGGTCGCCAGTGTGTTTTCCCGTCTTTGAGCCATGCCAGCAGGGGTTCCTGGAGTTTCGACAGGTCCAAGAAATAATGTTCAGTTTCGCGAATCTCGAGGTCGGTATTGCCGCTAATCCGCGAGCGGGGCTGTTTCAGTTCCACCGCCTCATACGTTCGACCGCACTGATCACACTGATCGCCGCGGGCTTCATCCGAGTCACAAAAGGGGCAGCGGCCTTCTACATAACGATCCGGTAAAAAACGATTGGCTTTGGCATCGTAGAGCTGTTGTTGGCTGTCTTTATAGATATACCCAGCCTCAAGATGGCGCCGAAACATCTGCTGCGTGACATCCCAATGGTTCTGCGTATCCGTATGCGTAAAGAGGTCAAATGTCAGTCCGAGCTTGAGATAACTCTCAACAAATGTGGCATGAAAACGATCAACAATTTCTGCCGGACTGACACCCTCGGCTTCTGCCCGGACCGTAATGGGCGTACCGTGCGAGTCGGAGCCACTCACCATCAGCACCTTCTTGCCGCTCATGCGCTGGAAGCGGGAAAAAATATCGGGCGGCAAATACGCCCCGGCAATATGGCCGATGTGTTGTTCTCCATTGGCGTACGGCCAGGCGACTCCGACTAATATATGCTGTGGTTGGTCCATACCTCTCCTTGATCTCTCCTCGCGTCTGCTCCGGACTTCCTTGTTACTCGCCTGATACAGGCTCAGCAAGTTGGAGCAGCATATCCTCGACAGTCAGCCTGGGATTCGCGTTCCGTCCCAAGGCTTGGATCGTATCGTACACCAAACGCAGATCGTGCAACGCCTGCGCGACACTCGCCCCATGGGTCGTCTGCCCTAGTGCCGACAGGCAATCCTGGTGGCGAACCACCGCATTTCGGCCGAGCAAAAGATAGCGCAGCGCTTCCTCGTACCACGCCAGGACTAACTCTAAACGAGCCCCTCTCTTCAGCCTTTCTGCCCCCCCAGACTGCTTCTTTGCCTTTGCACTCCGGTCAGCGACCAACCACTCAGCCAATTGGGATAGCGTTGAAAAAGAGGTCCCTCTCAAGGATGAGAAGTGCTCAACAATCTGCCGGCGCTCCTCGACAAGCAGCTGTGGGTCAAGAGTCAGCGCTTGGCCGATACTGCCACGGCTGTAGCGGGCCAGGAGACGCGCGGTGTCCGGATCTTTGTCGTATTCGCTGCGCAGGCTGCGCAGGATGGCTTCGACTTCTTCGACAGGCAGGAGAGCGAATCGAATCTGCTGGCAGCGGGATAAGAGCGGTATTGAGAGGGTTGCCGCACTCACCGCCAGCAGCAGCAGAACTGCGTCGCCCGGCGGTTCTTCAAGGACTTTGAGCAGAGCGCTCTGCGCTTGCGCGGTGAGCATGTGGGCATTGTCGAGTATAGCAACCTTCTTCCCGCCCCGAACCGCTCGCAAGGTCAAAAACTTCTGGATCTCGCGGACTTGGTCTATGCCTAGGCTCTGTTTGTCGGGCGGAGTTGTACTGAAGCTGTAGTCCGGATGGGTCCCTGCGATCACAGACAGACAGGCCGGACAGGACTCGCAGCCGACCTGGGGGGCGTCCTGACACAGCAGGGCTTTTGCCAGCCCCACAGCAGTGCAGCGCTTGCCTACCCCGGCCGGCCCGGTGAAGAGGTAGGCGTGGGCAAGTCGGTCTCGATTGAGCGCGTTGCGCACGATGGCAATAGCTGGGTCTTGGCCCTTGATTTGGTCGAGCAACATGGCTTGCTTTACGATCTATCGTATGAGTGCCGTTAGTGCCGTTAGTGCAAGGATGCCAGGGTGGGCATCCGTTTTTGCACTTTTTCAAGAATAGCACGCTGTACGACATCGATACTCTGGTTTGCGTCAAGAATGCACACCCGTTCAGGCTCAGCGCGGGCAATCTGTAGAAAACCGCTCCGCACCCGCTCATGAAAGGCAACAGACTCCGCCTCAAAACGATCAACCGCTGCGGTACCACGCCGCTCTTGGGCTCGCCGCAGACCCACCGTGACGGGAAGATCAAGGACAAATGTCAGCTGGGGCATGCATGCTCCGCACACAAACGCGTTCAGCCGAGCGATCTCAGCCAAGTCGAAGCCGCGCCCATGGCCCTGATAGGCCGTTGTTGAGTCAGCAAAACGGTCACACAGTACAATCTGTCCTGCCTGCAGGCTGGGCGCAATGACGGCCTGAATATGTTGCGCACGATCAGCCAGCATGAGTAGCAATTCGGCCTTTGTCGCAAGTGGCGCAGCAGCTTGCTGTTCCAATTCCTGTTTCAACTCGGGATGTAACAGAATCCGGCGCAAGGCGAGACCGAGCGGGGTCCCACCGGGCTCCCGCGTTATAACCACCTCATGCCCGCGCTCTCGCAGCACGCCTGCCAAGAGTTCTATTTGGGTGGTCTTGCCACACCCTTCTCCGCCTTCAAAAGAGAGTAAAACTCCAGCCATAACGTGTTCTCTAACGGCTTGCGGAACATATCGGAAAAGCTAGCTGACTTCCAATCCGACAGACTGCATCAAAGCCAAGGCATTACTCTTTTGCACCACACCGGAACGCATGCGATAGTCAAAAACGAGCTGACCATCCACGAGTTGATCTTCGAAACAGACGTTTGTCGCCCGAGGAGCTAATTCCTCGGCAATACGCACCAGGGCTAAATCATGCGTGGTCACCAGGCCGATAGCGCCTCGTGCCAGCAGGCCGCGCACCACAGCCGCGGCTCCGATCTGGCGATCGTGCGAATTCGTACCGTGAAAAATTTCGTCTAACAGGAAAAGCAGCGGGAGCGGCCCCTCAGCCAAGTCCATGAGCTGGCGCACGCGGGTAATCTCGGCATAGAAGTGCGACGTGCCAGCATGCAACGAGTCCTGCACCCGTAACGTGGCCCCAAATGTGAGAGGTGAGAGTCGCAACTGCCGCGCACGAACGGGAGCCCCAGCCAAGGCGAGTACCGCATTGACCCCAACCGTACGCAACAGCGTACTCTTGCCCGACATATTCGAGCCGCTGACCATCAGCACCTGCAGCTGTTCCCCGAGACAGACATCATTACGGACACACTCCCGTTCCGACATCAGCGGATGGCCGAGGCCCTTTCCAGCAAAGCAGGCCGCTTTTTTTTCATTTGCCTGCGGGTCAACAATTTCCGGAAACGGATCTGTCGGATTTTCATACGCATAGCCGGACAAGGCCTGCAGCGCTTCAAATGCTCCAATCGCACCCAGCCAGCGGGCCACGGCCTGGCCTGAAACGGCACGCCAACGCTCAATCGCGAACGCTATCTGGGGTGTCCACAGCAGGAGTGCGGCAATGGGAATAAAGAGCTGATTACGGCTGGATTCAAGCAGCGTAATGAGTCGATTGAGCCGCGCAATTTGGCGCGAGGGAGGGAGGCCGTGGGTATTGATCGCGGTTTGGAGATCGATCAGCCACGGACACGAAAACGACTCCTGCTCAAGGCAGGTGAGGATTTTGGAGAGGAGGGTGAGTTCGCGTCCGGGTCGATCGATATGGGCAGTGATCTTTTGTACCCGGGGTCGTAAGGCCGCGATAAAAATACTTTGGACCAAAAACGCCAGCAGAAACGGGACGGGGCCAACCGTGGTGGCCGCCCAGGCAAACAAGGTCAGCATAGATATGGCGGACAGCAGCGCGGCAAGACCAGGCAGCCACCATCCGGAGAGTTGAATAGGCACACCCCCCCAGGTTGTTAATGCTTCCGGGGTGATGATCCCAGCCTCGACATCATCGCCGTCTATAGCCAGTTCTTCGCGCAAATCGAGACGCAGGCAAAGTTCGTCTATAGCTTGCTGACGAGCACGGATCTCGTGTGCTTTAGCCGGTGTGCACAGCCATGAGGCCAAGGTGTGCCGGCCGCTTGAGGTACGAGCGGTACACAGCAGCTCAAACGCCGAGCCTGGACCAAAAAGGTCGAGATCAGCAGCATACGGATGTCCGTCTTCCAAGAATTTTGACAAGAATGCTGCCCCAGGCTCCCCGTTTCCTACCCATCGATCTTCAAGGCGGGCGAGTCCGCGATCGTAAAAAGCGACACTGCGTTGTGCTTGGAGGCGCTGTCGTTTCACCCGCTCATGGGCAATCACCAGCCCCACAAAACCCAAGATAACGGGCAGTATCCACCCCCACGAGAGCATGCCTGGCCGGAGGACAAACCACACAAAGCCTAGCCCGGCGAGAAACACCATGAGGCGGATATTGCCAATACGGTGGTCAAGCTGGATACAGCGTTGTTGCTCTTTTTGGCGTTCGGCAAACCGGCGTGCA
>CAUZQN010000325.1:0-4421 GCA_963581605.1 uncultured Binatia bacterium (SeqCode) | reverse complement strand
AGGGCCTCCTCTGGGCTTTCCTTCCCTGGGGGGGCCCTGATACCCGTCGTCAGCCTTCCGTTAATCACCCCAGAAGTCGAGATACGCCTCTTGGAACATGTCAGCCCCATCGAGTGGGAAAATGTCGTCCTCTATGGTGAATATGTGCGTACCACCGCAGGACATGCAGCGTGCGGACCAACCGGCCATATTCTTGCAGCGCCAAGGCCAGCGCGTTTTTCTGGGGACACGCTTGCAGCTTTTGCACCAACAGTGACGCAGTGACATGCCCGAGTTTCAAGGAGCCCGTGACCCGCAGCATGGCATCCCACCAATCGAGGATCCGCTGCCGGTTGATATGGCCTGTAAGATGGGGGTGCAGGTGAGGATAGTGTTGCAAGTCGATGGCCCCGGAGCAATAGAGCCGGCGGCTGCCGATATCCCGCAGTCGCGGGGTGAAGCGTAGGCCCAACAAATCGAACAAGGCAAAGATAATTTCGGTCGCCCCAGCCGTATCGGTCGTATGCTCCATAATCGCCAGTTCAGTTTCATTGTCCAGAATGGCATCCAAGACATAGGTCGCATCCCGGACCGTAATAATCACGGGCTTGGTCCCGTACTGTGAGAGTTGGTCTGACGTCCAACTATAGAAGGTCAGTCCCTGGCCATAGCCAAGTGTCCGCGGAAACGGTCGGGCATGGCGATTTTTACCAGACACGGGAAAGCGTTGGCCATCTGAGGAGGACAGGACCCCAGAGCCCCAGACTTGGCTGAAGGGTAACTGATGATGATAATTGACCAGTGTTGTGAAGGCTGCTTTGAGCGTCTCTTCGCGCAGATACCACGTCGTGCACCATGCCAGTTGTCGATATGACAGGTCCGTACTTTGCGCCATCTGGTCCAAGCCGAAATTACAGGCATGTGCCAAGATGCTGGCATAGAGCTGGGGCAACAGCGTGGGCCGTACCATCTCCGCCCCCGCGGCATGAACAAAGTGATCAGAGAAATGCGTCCAGGCATCGACCTCAATCAGCAACTCACTGAGTTCAACCTGCGGCAGGCGGGCGGTGATGAGGTCCTCAAGGGCGTCTGCACTAGTGGGCCGGGGGTCGGCTTCTAGAGGCGACAGGACCAGTTTATCCTCCTCGACACGGACTGGACTGTCTTTGCCAGCCAAGAGGTGCTCGACTTGGCCCATACACGCTGCGAGTTCTGCCTCTCGTTCTTCCAGCCGTTTATGCCCCTCACTCGGAGTTCCCGTTTGCCGGGTCACTTCAGAGCGGCGACTGGGCCACTCCGCAGACGGAATTAGGTAGGTATCAGGGTCCGCATAACGTGGGCTATGGTCGACCCAGATGTTCCCCGAGCGTAATGCACTCCGCAGCTGCCACAGCGTGCAGAGCTCATAGTACCGCCGGCTAATCGCTCCGCCTGGCTCTCGGATATACGGGCGCCACGCCTCTGTCACCAGGGCCATCGGTGCTGTTTTCGGCACTGGCCGCCGCGTCTGTGTCTCGTCGAGATCCCGCAGGACTGCGACCGCCCGCAGGACCGTGTCATCCGGTCCCTGAGTATGAAACGTAAGAGTCTGGAGAAACGCCGGGATAAAGTGCCGCAGATAGCTGTACCGTTTGCCAAAGAAATCAATCGCTTCGTCAGGCCGCGGCCGGATCATTCCCTGGGTTTCCTCCACGGCCGCCCGTAACACGTCTTCCCAGACCCGTTCAAAGCTGACCGTGCGCACGTCTGCGGCAGCAACGGTGGGATCAAGAAGAATCTGCCCCAGCTCCCGAAAGAGCCGCAGTTTTTCGTTCGTGGAGCGCGCAATGGCTTTGCGAAAGTCGTCCAAGTCTTGCTTGGCCTCTGTATAGCAGCCCCATAAGCACTGGTCATAGAGCTCGACCGCAACGTCTGTGTGATGCAGGAGGGCCTGATGAAGAAAGGCGAGCAGGACAGGATAGCGCCGGACGGGTGGCATGCGTTGCAGATGCTGATTGGTGGATTTCCAGCCGATCCGGGCTAGCCATTTCGCTCGGTTGGGATTGAGACCAGCCAAGTCCCACTGGTCGACGCCGGCGTCTCGGAGGAAGGCAATCTTCTGGAGCGTCGCGATGATCTGCGAGGCCGCGTGAGACACCGCTTCTTGCCGCAGCCAGCTCAGCAGCGTACGCCCCGTCTGGGAATCGCGGGTCAATAGCCCATCGAGAAAAGCTTTGCGCTCGTCGGTCAACAGTGGAGACAACCGTCGCTCTGTTTCGTCATGGGCCTGGTCGCGGGCTGTCGCGACCAGCCGTTCTAAGCGGGTCACTCCCGGCCGGACAATCTTGTCCCGGTGAAGTTTTTCACACGCGAGTTGGAGCAGCAGCGTTGGTTTGTCATGCTCCAGCGCGCTCTCGACCAACCAGGCTTGTAAGGCATACCAATCGAGAGGAGCGATCCGCCGAAATCCCAAGTACGCCTGTACAGCGAGCTGATGGTCAGTCTGGGTCCGCCGTCGGATGGCATACGCCGTGAGGACGGTAGGAGTAATCGCCAGCTGCTCCGCCACAAACGTCACCACCTCAGGTGGGGTCGCCTGGAGATCGTCAGGCACGAACCCCAGATACCGGAGGGTACACAATTGGAGCGCATAGCCCAGCCGGTTCTGAGGCTCTCGTTGCTGGTGGACTTCGCGGCTCTCCTCTTCAGACAGCCAGAAGAACGTCACAAGATCCTCTTCAGGGACCGCATCGGGAAAGCGCTGCCAGCGGTCATGCTCAGCGGCGCTGAGAAAGTCAACGGGCATCCTTGTTCCCCTTTCTTCCCTGTCTCAGCAAACTTCTGGCGCACGGGCAAAGCGCCCGGGCTTAGAGGCCTGCTTGGACGCCTTACAGGCAGGCGATGTACTGTTGGTCTGACGACTCGACCGGCTGGGCCGCTCGATGCCGCACCTCGTGACCCTTATCAAGCAGCTCAAGGAACGGGGGATTGGGTTTCGTTCTCTCTGCGATGGCGCAATCGATACCACCACGGCCTCGGGCGAACTCATCTTCCATATCTTCTCGGCCCTGGCGCTATTCGAGCAACGGCTGATTCAGGAACGGACGCGCGCAGGGTTGTCTGCCGCGCGGGCACGCGGGCGAATGGGCGGGCGGAAGCCCCTCCCGCCGACTGACCCCAAAGTGCTTACGGCAAAGAAGATGTACCAGGACCGGGTGGTAGAAGTGCCCGATATCTGTAAGACCCTCAATATTTCTCGGGCCACCCTCTATCGCTATGTCGCAATGGAAGACCACGCCGGGCGGTAGTCGCCCAGGGGGAGCGCTATGACCTTCATCGAGGTTGAGTTACTCCGCACGCGCGGGCGAATCACGTATCGGGCACTCAAGCGTGAGTTCAACATTGATGACGACTTCATCGAGGACTTAAAAGAGGAACTTATCGACGGCCAAGAGGTAGCGGTCGATAAAGACGGCAAAGTACTGGTCTGGACTGGCAGCGAAACGCCAGCAGAGACGCCCTCTCAGACAGCGGCTGCGCCAGCCTTAGAGCAGCCCTCCTCAGCCCCGTCAGAGGCACCCGAAGGCGAACGTCGCCAGTTGACCGTCATGTTTTGTGACCTGGTCGGCTCGACGGCTCTGTCCGAGCAACTCGACCCCGAAGACCTGCAAACGGTCGTGCGGACCTATCAAGAGGTGAGCGCCCAGGTCATCGAACGCTACGAGGGCCACATCGCCCAATATCTCGGCGACGGGTTGCTGGTCTACTTTGGCTATCCCGCCGCGCATGAAGATGATGCCGCACGGGCCATTCGGGCCGGCTTAGAAATTGTCACGGCGTTGGAGCAGGCCCGCAGCCGTTTCCCGCAGCCCGTGCAGGTGCGCATTGGTATTCACACCGGTCCAGTCGTAGTCGGTCAGATGGGTGGGGGCAGCCGCCGTGAACAACTCGCCCTCGGCGAGACGCCCAATATCGCCGCCCGGGTCCAAGGCAAAGCAGAACCGGACGAAGTCGTTATCAGCGCAGCCACCGAGCGGATGGTCGCGGGGTTGTTCGAGACGGAAGACTGTGGGCGTCATGAATTAAAAGGCATTTCCACTCCCCAATCGTTGTGCCGGGTGACGGCGGAGAGTGCGGCCCAGAGCCGCTTTGACGTGGCGGTTGGGGCGGGGCTGACCCCCCTCGTCGGCCGCGAGGAAGAACTCGCCTTATTGCGCCGGCAGTGGGAACGCGCGCAGGACGGGGAAGGCCAGGTGGTGCTGCTCAGTGGTGAGCCGGACATTGGGAAATCGCGCCTCGTCGAGGAACTCAAAGCCCACATTGCAGAGGGGGATGCCCGCCAGGTCGAGTTTCGCTGCTCACCGTATCACCAGAACAGTGCCTTCTATCCCGTCACCGAGCATCTGCAGCGCCTCTTGCAGTTTGCGTCAGACGATACCCCAGAGACTAAACTCGACAAGCTC
>CAUZQN010000324.1:0-4433 GCA_963581605.1 uncultured Binatia bacterium (SeqCode) | reverse complement strand
TCGTGACTAAGGGCTGATACAGTGCAAAGAAATTCACCAACCCACGCCGATACCGCCGACGGACGGTTGCTGCGGGCACATCATGTCCCCCGACCCGAACCCGCTCCTGCACGCGCGCCAAAGCAAATGCAGGCGTGGGGAGCCACAAAAAAAGCAAATGTATAGCAGAGCCCGTCTGCATCCATTCAGTGATACGTGGTGCGAACGTCCGGCTCGCTAGAGTTGTTTCAAAGGCAAAATCTCGCTGCTGCGCAGCAAGCTGATGCAAGCGCCTCAGCATAATCCGACCGGCTTCGATCGCCGCTCCTTCAGGCGAAAATGCCGATAACCCCCGCGCGAGAGTGTCCGCATTAACAAACTCCGTGACCCCGAGCTGTCCCTGTAGGAGGGCAGGCGCGGTGGTGGATTTCCCGGCACCATTTGGTCCAGCGAGCACCACCACATGTAGTTGGTTTTGGGTCATTTCTCCTCAAGGTCTTCCAACGACTCGTCATCCAGAGCAACTGCCGCTTCAGGATGCCGTACGTCACCCGCCTCTTTTGCTGCAACAACTCGCGGACCTGGCCTAAAACCTCAAGGATATCCATAGTCTGCACCTGCCGCGCGGAATTGTACAAGAGCCAGACCGTGAGGGATAGACACAACCACATCTCAGCTATCAGACGGAGTCGCATTCTCGAAACCGTTACGTTCTGTTAAACTGCGCCGATGGTCGAATACCGGTCTCACCACGTCTCATGAAGCCGGAGGAGGTAAGAATGGCAGAGCCAAACGAGCCGAATGAGCAAGCTGAGCCTGACACCCTGTGTGGCTGGGGCGAACAAAATCGTGTAGACACCTTCGTTGAGAAGAGTGATTTTATTATTCCTAAGCGATATGAGCAGTTGCATACACTCGTGGATCTATTCCCGTGGGCAACGGATGATCCGATTCGGGTCCTGGATTTAGGAGCTGGTTATGGCGCCGTCACCGAAACTATCCTCAGCCGCTATCCGCACGCGACGGTCGTATGGGTGGATGGGTCCCACGCCATGCTGGAACACGCCCAAGCACGATTGGCTCAGTATGGTCAGCAGGTCCAGCTGCTTGCGCGCGATCTCGCCGATCCCCTTTGGGCCGTGGACCTCTCGGGTCCCTTCCATGCCGCAGTCTCGGCGATTGCCCTGCACCATCTGCCCGATACCCGCAAGCGGCAACTGTGTCGCGAGGTCTTTGGTCTGCTCCAGCCCGGGGGCCTGTTTCTCAATAATGATGTCATCGAGGGTGCGCCTGAACTGCGCCGGTATTTTATGCCAGTCGCGGACCGGGCGATTCAAGACCAGATTCAACAGCGGACTGGGGCCACGCGATCGCGAGAGCAGATACAGGCCGAAATCGAACGGATACGCACCGACATGCAACGGCCTGAGGGCAAACGCAGCCACATAGCTCCGCTCGAAACGCAGTTGGACTGGTGGCGGGAGGCAGGGTTCGGCATAGTGGATTGTTACTGGAGGTTTCTTAATTTTGCGATTTGGGGCGGGGTCAAGCCGGACTGAGGCAGTGCGGCAGTAACAGATTGTTTCGTTTGAGTAAGGAGAATGACGATGGCGACGATGCCTTTGAGCAGCCAATTCAGTTTAACCCAAGATCAACAGGCTTTGCTGGAGCACGCTGATCGCTTTGCGCGCGAGCAGATGTATCCCTTGGCCCAAAAAATGGATGACGAAGAATGGTGGCCGGAAGATATCTTCAAGCAAATGGGTGGGCTGGGGATGATGGGCACGACGGTTGATCCCAAGTATGGGGGCGCGGGCATGGATTTGTTATCCGCCGGTTTGATCTGCCAGGCGTTTAGCCGCTGGAATCACGCCTTGGCTCTGAGTTGGGTGGCTCATGACAATTTGTGCACGAATAATATCTATCGGAACGGCTCTGAATTGATCCGTGAAAAATACTTACCCAGACTCTGCTCGGGTGAATATATCGGCGCGCTGGGCCTGACTGAGCCCGGAGCGGGGTCGGATGCGTTGGGTTCCATGCGCACGACCGCAAAGCGCGAAGGGGATTATTATATTCTCAATGGCGGCAAGCTCTTTATCACCAATGGGCCGGTTGCGGATGTGTTGTTGATCTATGCCAAGACCGATGTGAATGCCGGCTCCAAAGGTATTTCCGCCTTCGTGGTTGAGAAAGACTTTCCCGGCTTCCAGGTCGCCCAGAAGTTAGTGAAGATGGGTTTCCGCGGGAGTCAGACTGCAGAGCTGGTTTTCGAGGACTGTCCAGTCCCCGTGGAAAACCTGGTCGGTGAAGCAAACCAAGGTCACAAAGTGGTAATGAGTGGACTGGATCTTGAGCGGGCAATGATTGCACCGATCTCTCTCGGGATTAGTGAGCGCGCGCTGGACATCGCCGTTGAGTACGCAAAGACGCGCGAGCAATTCGGCAAGCCCATTGCCAGTTTCCAGATGATACAGTCCAAACTCGCCGATATGTACGTCTGGATTGAGACCATGCGGACCTTTACGTATCAGGTGTTGGCCGAGGCTTCCCAGGTAGAGGCAGGGGAAGGCGGCCGGGGACGGATTCATATGCAAACCGCCGCATCCGTCATGTACGCCGCCAATACCTCAAACCGTGTGCTGGACGAAATGGTCCAGATTCACGGCGGCAGTGGGTATATTTGGGAGTCAGAAGCCAACCGTCTTTTCCGTGCCATCAAGTTGCTCGAAATCGGCGCCGGTACCACCGAAGTCCGCAAGATCATTATCAGCGCAGGCTTGCTTAGCTAATGAAGTTGCGACAAGGGAAAAACGCTATGGCACAAGCTCCAACCGACATTGAGACCACTACCGCAGCCAGAATTGCCCGCTGGATCGAGCAAGAAAAACGGACCAATGTAAAGGCGAAACGCGCTGGAGATATATTGCCGTCGGTGGATGCGGTCACCACGGAGTGGCTGACCGACGTCGTGTGCCGGAATTCTGCTGGTGCCCACGTCAGTGATTTCCGCATTGAGGCCGTGAGTTCCGGTACGCATGCACGCCACCGGCTGCATGTGACCTATAATGAGGCGGGCGAAAAAGCCCGTCTGCCGAAAACGCTGTTCACGAAGACGCTGCCCACTGTCGAGACTCGTTTGTTTGTAGGCATTACCGGGCACGCACGAACAGAGGGACGATTTTATACGCAACTGCGGCCGGAGCTCGATTTGGAGATCCCGCTTTGTTATCAGTCCACCGTTGATCGGGAATCGCTGGCGGCCCTGCATCTGCTCGAAGACGTCGTTGCGACAAAAGGAGCCGTTTTCTGTGACTACCAAACATACGTGACACGCGAGATGGCCGAAGACATGCTCGATCTTCTCGCCGTGCTGCATGGCCATTTTTATAACGACACGAGACTCAAAAATGACTTTAAATGGGTAGTGCCCTATGTCAACTGGTTTACCGGCGGCATCACAAAGTTCAAGATAGACCACTATAACGATGAGGCACTCACCCAAGCGGCGGACGTGATTCCGGCTACATTGTTGAAACGGCGCGATCAGATTTGGCCGGCAACGATGAAGGCCTTGCAGGTGCATAAGGAGCGGCCCCACACTTTCCTCCACTCGGATGTGCACATTGGCAACTGGTATCAGACAGCCGCGGGCCGCATGGGACTATGCGACTGGCAATGCGCGACCAAGGGCCACTGGTCGCGCGACCTCGCCTATGTCCTTTCTGCGGGCCTGCAAATTGAAGATCGGCGGGTCTGGGAACACGACCTGGTGCGGCGCTATCTTGATCGGTTGCAGCAGGCCTGCGGGCAGCGATTCGATTTTGACGATAGCTGGAATCTCTACCGCCAACAGATGTTTCACGCCCTCCTGATGTGGACGCCCACGCTGTGCCACTCCGAGCATCTGCCCAGTATGCAGCCGGAAGCGGCCTCGCTGGCTATGATCGAGCGGATGACGGCCGCAATCGATGATTTGGATTCGATAGGCAGTTGTAACGGATTGTGAGTCCATAGCGCTTTTCGATCGCGTGTACGGACATGGTGAGAAATATAGACGCTCCGTCCCGCACCTACGTTCCGTTCGGTCTGAATCCCCCAGAGCGCGACACGCTCGTCGTGCCGAGATGAACAAAGAAGTAGTCCCGCGTCTAGGCTTTAGCTGAGCCTGAGTCCGAAACTAAGGGTGACGGAGGAAACGACGAACATAAGCTGCAGCTTCATCAGCCCAGACGTCAAGAAAGACGAGGCAATACCCCCGATGTCTCAGCAGCGGACGATAAAAGCCATGATCTAAGGAGAAAAAGGTCGGACGTTTTAATCGATGCAGGAGTGGAATAATCTCATCGTAGTCTTTCATGCCCGAGGTGCCGATTTCCACGCCAATCTGCCGGAAATGTACTTTCCAGGTTTCAAGTTGGTGTCGCTGACTCTGACCAGTATCCTCATCCAAA
>CAUZQN010000323.1:0-4434 GCA_963581605.1 uncultured Binatia bacterium (SeqCode) | reverse complement strand
TGATCGGCATTAACGGGGCCCCATCGGTTTTGCGCCGGATCAGTCCCTCAGCCAGCTCAAGGTCGTCATCCGGCACCTCGGAAAGACGGGCCGCAATACGCAGGAGTTTATCCCGCAACTTGCCTGACGCCCGAGATATAGCCCCCCCTCCGGTTACTGCACTACGGCTGCCCCAGGTACCCATGCCGTACGGCACGGCGGTGGTATCGCCCTCAATCACTCGGACATCAGCCACAGACACCCCCAGTTCATCAGCCGCGATCTGGGCATAGGTCGTCTCGTGGCTTTGTCCATGCGAGTGGGTGCCAACCAAAAGAGTCACCTTGCCTGCAACATCCATACGAACCGTTGCCGACTCATAGCCGCCCAGGTTCAAACCTATGGACTCGAAGGCCACAGAACTGGGTGCAGTCCCCTCGACATAACAGCCGATGCCGACACCCAGATAGCGGCCGTGCTGTCGAGCCTGTGCCTGTTCCGTTCGGAAATCTTGATAGCCCAGCATATCCAATGCTTTTTGCAGGGATTCCTGATGGCTGCCGCTTTCAATCTCCGCGCCCACAACGGTGGTATAAGGATGATCTTCTTTGCGTATCATATTGCGCAAGCGGAGTTCAGCCGGATCAAGACCCAGTTTGTGGGCAGCCATATCCATGAGGCGCTCCATGGTGAGAACGCCGATGGGCAAGCCCACTCCACGATATACGCCGATGGTGGTTTTATTAGTTGCGGCTGAGACAGCCTCGAAACTAAATGCCGGGACTTTGTATGGCCCTGGCATGCTAGAGGCCGCATGGCCGGCCTCAAACGCCGACCCCCAGGGAAATTCGGAATACGCGCCAACATCACCCAGAAAGCGGCCTTTGGCAGCCAGGATGGTACCATCCTTCTTGAGGGCCAGCTCGGCGTGTACTACCTGCTGCTTGGCGTGCATTGAGGCCGACAAATTCTCACGTCGGTCTTCAATCCATTTGATCGGTTTTTTAAGCTGCAGGGCAATATATGACACAACAACTTCCTCAGGAAAGACGTGCGCCTTTTGTCCAAACCCGCCGCCAACATCAGGCGCCACTACACGAATGTGGTGCTCTGGAAAGTCGAGCAAGGCCGCGATATGCGTTCGTAAAACGTGCGGCACCTGGGTTGAAGACCAAAGCGTCAAAGCATCTCGACTGGGCTCAAAGCTGGCCACACAGCCGCGTGTTTCCATAGGCAACGCCATGTGGCGGCCCGTTTCAAAGCGTTCCGACACAACGCAGTCTGCTTCCTGAAACGCTCTGCCGACCTCACCAATCTCGACCTGCACCGTTTGCATGACATTGTCGCCCCACTCCTCGTGGACGAGCGGAGAGTCAGGGTCGAGCGCCTGCTCCACGTCCCAGATTGCATCCAGGGCTTCGTACTCGACATCAACTAGGTCCGCGGCGTCTTCGGCAGTGTAGCGATCAGTGGCAACCACAACGGCAACCGCCTCACCCACAAAACGCACTTTTTCCTGAGCCAAGACCGGCCAGTCGCAGGGCTTATGCGTAGGAGCCTTACTCGCCTCGTACTCCACCCGGAGCGGCTTAATCACGCCGGCGATATCTGTCCCGGTTAACACCAAGAGCACATCGGAGTGCGCCTGTGCCACGCTCACATCAATGCCAGTGATGCGTGCGTGGGCGTACGGGCTACGCACAAAAGCCAGGGCGACGGCATCAGGCAGATCAAGATCATCCACGTACTGTGTTTTGCCCAACAGGACGCGCGGATCTTCAACCCGGCGCACCCGGGCGCCGATCATTTTTCCGGTCCCACCTTGTGTTGCTTCCATATTCTTTACCCCGGTGCCTGTGCTTATGAGTGCGACTGTTCTGCCACTGCCTGGACGGCTTTAATAATATTGGCGTAGCCCGTACATCGGCACAGATTGCCTGAGAGTCCATGCCGAATCTCATCCTGTGTTGGATGTGGGTTCTTTTGCAAGAGATCATACGCGCTCATTAAAAACCCGGATGTGCAGAAACCGCATTGTAAGGCGTGCTTATCCCAAAAGGCTTGCTGGAGGGGGTGCATCTCGTCCCCCTGGGCCAACCCCTCAACCGTGAGAATCTCCGCACCATCAGCTTGCACGGCAAACAGCAGACACGACCGAATGCTCTCGCCGGCCATCATAATCGTGCAGGCGCCACACACGCCGTGCTCGCAACCCAGATGGGTTGCAGTCAGGCCGAGATCGTGGCGGAGAAAATCCGCCAAGAGTCTGCGCACCTCGACTTCACGTTCAAAATCTTGACCGTTGACGCGTACGTGTATGGTTAGCCTCTCGGTAAATTCTGAGTTATCCATTTTTTATTGCCCCTACGCCGCTTTCCCCCAGGCTTCTTTCAATGCGCGCGCCACGAGAACCTTGACCATCCGACGCCGATAGTCGGCTGAGCCATGCACGTCACCCGACGGATCCACCGCAGCAGCAGCTTTTTCTGCGGCCGCTGTAATGACAGCGTCCTCGCCTTTGCTGCCTGAGACAACTGTTTCGACATCAGGAATGTACAGCGGAGTTGCATGCGCTCCGCCAACGGCGAGTGCAGCAGCCGAGCATGTTCCGCTTTGATCGAGAGAGAGCCAGCACGCCACCGCCACAATGGCAAAATCACCCGGCCGACGGCACAACTCCTGAAAACCCCACACGGCGCCGGGAGGAGCAAGCGGAAAGCGCACTTCACACAGAATCTCGTTTGGCTCGATAGCCGTCATAAGCGGCCCAAGAAAAAACTCACGCGCGTCAATAGTGCGCGTGCTCTTGTGTGAGCGCACAACGAATTGCGCATCCAGCGTGACCGCCACCAAAGGCCATTCAGCCGCTGGGTCGGCATGGACCAGACTGCCACCGATTGTGCCTCGATTGCGAATCGCCAAATGCCCAACCTCTACGGCCGCACGAGCCAGCAAGGGTTGAGCCGCCTGCACCTCTTCCGAAACCTCGACCTGTCGATGACGCGTCATAGCACCGATGCACAGGGTGTCAGTGTCCCGTTTGATATATGCCAACTCAGACAAACGATTGAGATCGACCACGGCGTCAACCGACGCTATACGTAGATTGAGCAGCGGCACGAAACTCTGTCCCCCGGCAAGCACTTTTGTCTCATCGCCGCCAGCCTGCAACAGGGTTAAGGCCTCTTCCACGGAGTCAGGGCGCGCATACATAAATGGAGCTGGTTTCATACGCCCTCAGCTAGCAGCTATCAATTTTGAGGGCAAACGGAAAATTGATAGCCACCCGGTTTGCTTGACGTCTTGGCTGGACATCTTGGCTTGACATCTGGCTGGACCAATCGTACCAGAACCTCATGCAGCAGTATGACTGTATTGTTATTGGTACGGGTGGCGTTGGCAGTGCCGCCCTGTACCAGCTTGCAAAGCGGGGTCTGCACGCACTCGCTTTAGATCGCTTTCCTCCGGGTCATGACCGCGGGAGTTCACATGGTGATACACGTATTATTCGACTGGCCTATCTTGAGCATCCGGATTATGTGCCCCTCCTGCGACGTGCCTTTGTGCTCTGGGATGAACTCGAACAGCACACGGGCCAGCAGCTGTATCGCGAAACAGGTTTTTTACAGATCGGGCCGAGCAACGGCCCAACCGTCCAGGGTGCGCTCACCAGCGCACGCCAGCACCAACTGACAATCGAAGCGTTGTCTGCCATCGAAGTCGAGCAGCGCTTCCCCGGCTTTCGAGTGCCTGAGTCCATGAGCGCCGTCCTCGACCCTCGGGCCGGATATTTACGAGTAGAAGCCTGCGTGCGGGCGTATGCAAATGCAGCCGTCAACCTGGGAGCACAGCTCCGGACCGGAGAAACCGTTCTGGGCTGGCAGACTGACGGCTCTGGAGTCATTGTTGTCACAGACCAGGAACGTTATGCAGCGCAACATATTATCCTCACCGTCGGTGCATGGGCGGCCGACTTCTTGGGAGCCCTGCACGTTCCGCTTGAAGTCCGACGCAAGGCCTTGTTTTGGTATGACGTCAATAATCAGGATTACACCGTGGACTCGGGCTGCCCAACTTTTTTCTATGAGCTGCCTGAGGGTGATATTTACGGATTTCCTCAAATCGATCAATTCGGACTGAAAATCGCCGAGCACACAGGGGGACAGCCGGTTTCAAATCCACTCAATCTAGATCTCGCCATTGACTCGGGCGATCAAAGTCGTATTGAACGTTTTCTACACGACTATATGCCTAGTGTGACGAGCACGTGTCTCAAGCATGTGGCCTGTATGTATACCATGAGTCCGGACGCGCATTTCATTGTCGATCGTCATCCCGAGCATCCACAGGTCGCTTTTGCGGCTGGGCTGTCCGGACATGGGTTTAAGTTTGTCGGCGTGCTGGGCGAGGCGCTCACGGAGCTGGTGCTTGACGGACACTCACGTCTGCCCATTG
>CAUZQN010000322.1:0-4476 GCA_963581605.1 uncultured Binatia bacterium (SeqCode) | reverse complement strand
CTGCGCTTGTGAGAACGGTGTTGCTCGGTTGCTCGAAATCCTCATATACCCAACGTATACTCCGGTTTCTCGCGCCTTGTTCTCCCTGCACTCGTGACGGTTTTTACGAAAGAAATAGGAGGCCCTGTTCATGAAGGTGAGGCAAAGGAAACGCGCTCCAGCGGTTCCTAACGGCAAGCCGTCGGTCATTCATGCCGCTGGCATGCTATAAAGTCTCAGCACACCGCATAAGGAGGACACCATGGCAGCAGATACGCAGGGTTTAGAAGCCGCCTTTCATGCCTGGAAGGACGGGCTCAACACCGGTGACTTGGATGCCTTTTGGCAGGCGTTTGATGCAGAGGCGGAAATTCTTGATGAAGACTTTCCGTGGCGGATGGATCTGGACGACTTTAAGGATCACATTGATTTTCATGCGGGCGGGGACGGCAGGAAGGGAATGTGGGAGTCGTTCGAATGGAAGCCGCGCGAAATGCACTTCAAGATATTCGGCGATACCGGACATGTAAGCGGCTTCTCCACGTTTCGTGGCAAACCGCGTGACGCCGGCTTCCGTCAGCGGTTTATGGGTTTTACCACCACCTGGACCCGCCGTGACGGAGTCTGGAAATTAATCTGCTGGCATCAAAGCCCGTTGATTGGACGCATACTTGAGGCGTCACCGAGCTAAAATACACTGCCGTTGGCGTGCGTTTCCTGTGTAGGGGCGATCACATGGGATCGCCCTCAGGGCTTTTTCCGATAGGATGCATCTCGGTCTGGCGTGTCAGGTTCCAAAAAGGAGAAGGCTATGTCTGCAGTCCAAGCCGATAACACGACCACCACTGGTCCCGAACTCGTTGCGCGGGCGCGTGCACTCACGCCCCTACTGGCAGAAAACGCACTACAGGCGGAGAAACAACGCAAGCCGGTTGACGCGGTCATTAAAGCGTTAGAAGAAGCTGAAATTTATAAGCTCATGGTCCCCAAATGTTACGGCGGGCTAGAGCTTGATCTGGACACCTTTTTCGACGTCGGGGTGGCGCTCGCCGAAGGGGATGCGTCCATCGCCTGGGTATCGAATTTCTATGTCGAGCATAACTGGATTTTGAGCCAGTTTCCCGAGGCATTCCAGAAGGAGTTGTTTGCCGACCGGTCCTATATCCTGGCGCCCGCTATGGTTGCCTTGACAGGCAAAGCGGTTCTGGAAGGCGACGGCTATCGCATCAGCGGACGCTGGCAATGGGCTTCCGGCATTATGCACGCGCAATGGGTGATCCCCGCAGCCCTTGAAATGACAGCAGAGGGGAAACCGAATCCGCGCTGGTTTGCGCTGCCCGTCTCTGAGGTGAAAGTCGAAGACACCTGGTATGTCGACGGCATGTCCGGCACGGGCAGTAATGACGTTGTTATCGAAGACGTGTTTATTCCAGCCGAGCGGAGCGTCTCGATCATAGAAATGGGGAGTGGCCACGCCCCTGGCTCACGGTTGCACGAGGGTCCTCTGTACCGCACGCCGATGATGCCCATTCTGACACTTGCCGCGGCTATGCCCGCTTTCGGTCAAGCCAAGACCGTTGTCCGGCTATTTCGTGAACGGCTGACTCAGCGCGTACTCATAGAGACGCAGGGTAAGCAGTCAGAGCGGCCGGCCGCACGGATGCGGCTGGCTCGTGCGGAGATAGAGGTTGGCGAAGTAGAATTGCTTTTGCGGAATACGATTGAAGATGTATGTACCCGGCGCAACACGGGGACATTGGAAGATCGAGCCCGCTGGGCAATCCAACTGGCCCTGGCTGTAGACCGTTGTAAGCGGATCATTCAAAACGTTTGCGAGGCGAGCGGCGCGCACTCCCATTTTTTGGACAGCCCGTTTCAGCGTGCCTGGCGCGATGTAAACACGATGTCCTGCCATGTGGTGTTTGATCTCGACAGCAAACTCGAAACATACGGACGCATGCTGCTGGGCATAGACCCTGGACGGGGAGTGTCATTGATCTAGTGAGGAACTAGAGGCGCCGTTTGGTGTGTATCTATCTCTGTCATCCCGATCACTGTCATTCTGAGGAGCGAAGCGAGGAAGAATTTCTCAGATGTACATCCGGCAGCTAGATTCTTCGCTACACTCAGAATGACAAGGCCGGAAGGTCCGAGTAGTAGATCTCGATAAGAAAGGACAGGCACCCCTATGCAAAAAGAACTCATCTATTTTGTTGATCCTATGTGTTCCTGGTGCTGGGGCTTTTCGCCGGTCATTCTATCCATTAGTCAGACCTTTGCTGACCGAGTGCCCGTACGTGTCGTGCTGGGCGGACTCTTTCCCGGCACGTCGCGGAACATGAACGAACAGACGAAGAATGAAATTCGTGAACACTGGGGACACGTAAACGAGTTGTCGGGTCAGCCGTTTAACTACGATTTCTTTGATCGGACCGATTTTATTTATAATACGGAACCGGCGTGTCGAGCAGTCGTAACCGTACGACGGATGCAATCAACGACTACGCTTCCGATGCTCGAGCACTTGCACCGTAGTTTTTATACCCAGAATCTCGATATTACGCAGACCGAAACTTTGAGTGAGGTTGCGAGCGAAGTTGGCCTAGACCCCGAGGTGTTTAGCGTAGCCTTTGACTCTCAGGACATACGCGAAGAGACTCAGCGAGATTTTCAATTCTCACGCAGTCTGGGAGTATCCGGCTTTCCGACTCTTGTCGCCAGCGAAGGCGAAGCCAGCGCTGCCGTGACCGTGGGCTATCAACCGTTGGATAAAATTATGCCGGTGTTGGATGCCTGGCTGCACGGCCGTACACGGATTGCTGTCCCAGAGCAGGAGCAAAAGGCGTAGATCTACAACACAGAAAGGAAACATAATGCAATTTGGAGGCTCACTCATCTGCCAGAACTACTTTCGGTCACCCAGGCCGGACTATGAGATTTATGAAGAAGACCTGGCGCTTGCCGAGATGTACGAAGACCTCGGTTTTGATATGGTCTGGTCGGTTGAACATCACTTTACCGACTACGAATTGATCCCTGATCCGCTCCAGATGCTGAGCTATGTGTGTGGCCGGACGAAGAAGATCGGGCTCGGGACTTTTGTCATCGTCCTGCCCTGGCACGACCCAGTTCGGGTTGCCGAGCAGATCGCCATGCTGGATAACTTTTCGCGCGGCCGCGAACTGCTGCTCGGTTTTGGGCGTGGCGTAGGCCAGGTTGAATACGACGGCTTTCGGGTTTCGATGAGCGAAGCGCGTGAGCGCTTGGTCGAGAGCATTGAAGTCGTGAAACTTGGCCTGGGGCAAGAACGTTTTTCCTTCGATGGTAAGTATTTCAAGATCCCAGAAATGAGTATCCGTCCTCGCCCCGTGACTTCGGATCTGACCGATCGGATGTATGGCGCGATTATTAGTCCTGAGACCGGAGACATCATGGCCAAGGCCGGCTTAGGCATGTTGATCATTCCGCAGAAGAGCTGGGCTGAGCACATGAAGGATTATGACGCCTACCTAGCGTCATGCGCCAAATTCGGCACATCGGCACGACGACCGATTGTCACGGCTTGGATCTATTGCTCTCAAGATGAGACGGCCGAGGAGGACGGCCGAAAGGGGATCATGGATTATGCTGACACGGCCATGAGCCATTACGGCTTCGACGAACCCGAGCACTTCCGAGCCGCCAAAGGGTATGAAGCCTATGCCGAGCTTGCTGAAGCCAGCCAGAAACAGGCGAACGTCTTTCAAGAAGAGTTCACCAAGACGCAGATCTTTGGCACGCCGGAACAGTGTATTGCCGCCATTCGTGAGCTACGACAATGTGTGAATCCGGATCAGTTTGTTGGTGTTTTCAAATACGGCAGCATGCCCAACGACGTGGCTGTACGCAGCACGCAGTTGTTTGCGTCAGAAGTCATGCCGGTCATTCGGGCTGATAATGCAGCAGCGCAGGACCAACCTGCGGCTGCTTTTTAGCTTGAATCAATATCCCATCGCCTACTCCCGGAATACAAGATCGTCAGGATAGAGGAGCGGTTGTCACGCGAGGGAGTCTTGGGAGTGTATCGTAGCTCCGAGGAGTGGTGGAATCCCGGCTTATTCTGCGGGCGGCTCAGCCTCTGCTATCTTGCCCGACGACGGGTGCTGCCGGGAGCCATAGATAAAGGCCGCTGCTAGGGCCGCGACACCACCGGTTCCAATAAAGCCGCCTGCAAGCGGCTCCCCCATGAGGACCGTCAGCACACCAGCAGACACCAACAATGTCCCGATGGTGAAGCCAAACGATTGGCCGCGTGCGAAGAGTCGTTGGTTCTCACGAATGGTATCCCTATTAACAGAGATAAGCTGGAGTTCCGTGGCGTGTTTGTGGTCCTGCTCCTTCTCTACCATCGCCAGCAGACATTCCGGAAAGGAGGGGTCAACCTGCTTGAGGCCTTCGAGTTCCTCTACGGGAGGGAGCGGGCTCTGATAGACAGCCACCCGCTCAGACGAGAAATTG
>CAUZQN010000321.1:0-4490 GCA_963581605.1 uncultured Binatia bacterium (SeqCode) | reverse complement strand
TTCCCTGCCATCCATGCTGACGCAAAAAGTGCCGGGTCAGCTCGATCATCTCGCCTCGGTTTGTGGCTGTGTCTGGAAGCAGAAGAGGCGAGACTCCTCTGACTAAGGCGAGTTGTCGGTAGGTTTCTAGTTTGGGAGTTGCGGCAATGATGGGTTGGAGTGGGCGGAACTTGGCCACAAAGCGCGCGGTAAAACCCGAAAGTGTCACGGTCACTAACGCTTCGACGCTCAGGTGGGTGGCCATGTGGCAGGCGGCTTGGGCGATGGCTTCTACTCCGGTCGAGGCTGCGGCATCGTCCGACTCCTGTATATCAGGGGAGAATAATCGTAGCCAGGTGCGTTCCGTATCGGTTGCAATGGCCGCCATCGTCTGCACCGCGCGAATAGGGTTGTGTCCAATAGCGGTTTCTTCGGATAGCATCACGGCATCACTGCCATCGATGATGGCATTGGCTACATCCGCGACTTCGGCTCTGGTCGGGCGCGGAGCATTCACCATGGACCACAGCATCTGGGTGGCTGTAATCACCGGCTTGGCTTGTTGGTTGGCGCGATAAATCAGTTGTTTTTGGATCATCGGAACGCGGGAGAACGGGGTTTCGATAGCGAGGTCGCCACGGGCTACCATGATCCCGTCCGCCTCGGCCAATATGTCGTCGAAAGCGGCGAGGGCAGCCTGTGTCTCGATTTTTGCAATAACCGGAGTAGATCCTCCGCGTTGGGCAATTTCCTGCTTGGCGGTCCGTACGTCGTCAGCCGTGCGGACAAACGACAGGCCTATATAGTCGACCCCCTGGTCCAGCCCAAACTGGAGGTCGCGGATATCTTTCTCGCCCAAAATAGGCAGCCCAAGCAGCCCGGACGGGCAGTTGACGCCCTTGTGGGCACTGAGTGTTCCGCCGACAACGACCTGGCAGTGGATCTCTTCCTGTGTCACCTGTTGAATGACCAATTCCAGCGCACCGTCTGAAAGTAGGAGGACATCGCCGACTTTTACCTCGTTGGGCAGGTCAGGATATGAGACCGATACCTTATGCGATGTGCCTTCAACCGTGCGAGTGGTCAGGGTAAACGGATCACCCGCACGGAGCTCGACCGGTCCGGCCTGAAATGATCCCACCCGGACTTTCGGTCCGGCAAGATCCAGAAGAATTGCAGTCGGTGTCTGTGCTTCCTCGGCCAGTTTCCGAATGCAAGCGATTCGTTCGCCGTGCTCGGCCTGGGTACCATGCGAGCAGTTCAAACGAGCGACATTCATCCCTGCTTGCAGCAGACCCCGGAGTGTGGCTTCTGAAACTGACGCTGGACCCAGGGTACACACAATTTTTGTTTTTCGCGGAAGGGCTGAAAATACGTTGCTCATAGGTGTTCCGCTTTATTCGGTCGCGTGGATCTGATTTCTGGATCAGACTCTTGGACCTGAAGGACTGCTGCCCCGTTGAGCAGGCCGTCTTTCAGACGTGTGAGGGCGATGTTTGCTTGGAGTAGGGGAAATACTTCCGTGTGGGTATGAAGTGGGATGTCTTGGGCTAGACTGAACAATTCGCGCCCATCCTGACGGGTATTGGCCGTCACACTACACACAGTTCGCTCATAGAACAGGGTCTCTTCATAGTCGAGGGCTGGAATCTGGGTCATATATACGCCGGCCAACGCCAAGCTACCTCCCCGATCAAGCGCTGCGAGAGCGAGTGGAACAAGTGTTCCCGCCGGGGCAAAGATAATGGCGGCATGCAGCTTTTCCGGCATTAGGTCGTGTGCCCCTCCCACCCAAGTTGCTCCCAACTGCTTGGCAAGCGCACGGTGTTGCTCTCCGCGCGTGACAACGTAGACCTCACAGTCCCAGTAGCGGGCAATTTGGATCACGATATGCGCGGAGCCACCAAAGCCGTATAAACCCAGGCGCTGCTTTGGTTGTACGCCACAGCGTCGCAGCGCCCGGTAGCCGATAATGCCCGCACACAGAAAAGGGGCAGCCGTAACTGATGAGAGACCAGACGGCAGTGGATACACAAATGCTTCCGGGGCGACCATATATTCAGCATAGCCGCCATGCTCATCGTAGCCGGTGAATCGCGGCATCGCGCACAAATTCTCTTCTCCTCGCTGGCAATACGGGCAGTGCATGCAGGCGGCATACAGCCAGGCCACCCCAACCCGGTCACCTTCTTTGAGTCGCTGGACTCCTGGTCCACATCGTACCACCGTCCCCACCGCTTCATGACCAGGAACAATAGGGCTGCGGTGTGGTGGCAGTTCACCCTCAGCGATGTGTAGATCGGTTCGACACACCCCACACACGTCAACACAAATGCGCACTTGACCTCGTGCTGGTTGAGGAGTCGGCAAATCCCATGGCTGCAGAGGGTGGCTTTCGATCGGACCAGGAGTGAGGATCGCCATGGTGTTCATACGCATTCCTTGCCCGTTCTCGTGCGCCTTTCCTGGTACGTTCTCGTACGCGACTCTCGGCACGTTCTGGTGCACCTTCTCATGAGCCGACTTGACGTTCTGGAAGGCTTACCCGGCCATGTCGACCTGTTGGTTGGCGGTATCGGCACAAGAAGAGCAGCGCCCGCTGTCTCAGCTTAGAGGAAGTGTGGTGGCAATACGAGCATTGGGTCGTATCGGCCAGCTGGTATGAAACGGAGGCGTGTCAGAGATATTGCCTTTAGGGATGCGAGCTGGCTGAGCTGTTCGAGATCGTACCGAGAGACTCTGGCTCCTGCCACCCCTGCGGAAAATCGCTGATCCTGTCTTTTGGCCACTTTCTCTCCTTCCTCTATGGTTGCAGATTCGGGAGGCCGATTTCAAACAGACGCGCGGTTTTCCGAATTGATTGTACCCACCGCCTGAAGTTGATACGACCGATAGACCTACGTTTCTCTCGCTATGGAGAACGTGCGGATCATGAAAAGGAGGACAGCATGGAATATGAAACTTTTCGTGTGGACCGATCCGGTCAGATCGCGACGGTGGTGTTTAATCGTCCGGAAAAACTCAACCCGATCAACGAACAAGTGATGCAAGAGTTCTTGGATATCGCTCGAACCTTTCAAGCCGACGAGGAAACCCGAGTGGTAGTGCTCACCGGGCAGGGTAAATCGTTCTGTGTTGGGGCGGACATGAAAATGCTGTCTGCCGGGAGTGAGCCCGGCGCGCAGGCGCAGATGAGCGACGCCGCCCGCCTACGCCTGTCCAAAACCGGCTGGCGCATTATGGATGAATGGGAGCGTCTGGATCAGATTACGATAGCGGCTGTCAACGGCTTTGCCGTCGGCGGGGGAGTGTCGTTAGCCATGGCTTGCGATTTTCGGATTGTGGCGTCTGAGGCCCGGATGTGGATCCCGGAAGTGCGCCTTGGGGTGCCGTATATGTGGGGCTCCATTACCCGTCTGATTAACCTTGTCGGCATGGCCAAAGCCAAAGAACTCATCATGACGTGTGATGAACTCAGTGCCGAAGAAGCGCGATATATTGGACTCGTGAATCAAGTGGTGCCGCTCGACCAGCTTGAATCAACCGCACTGGCATTAGCCCATAAACTCATTGCTCGGCCACCCATGGCGCTGCGACGAACCAAAGATTTTTTCCGGGCGCTCCAGACGAATCGGTCCGGTGATATCACCTATGCAGATGCCTATCTTGGCCTGTCCTGCTTCGGCAGCGAGGATATGCGTGAAGCAGTCAGTGCGTTTCGGGAAAAGCGCGACGGAGTGTATCAGGATCGCTGAGTGCCCTGTGGCGTAGCGAGCTGAAAATACCGAAAGCCGCCGCCGCCTTGCCACTCAAGACCCTTACTAATGCCCGTCTGATCCGAGCCGTCGATGACCGCTCGCAGACGCGGCAACAGATGAGTGTGGCAGTGTTTGCCGTGCTCTATCATGATCCAACGGCGGCCCATCTTATGGGCTACCGCCCCTGTTGTTCCAGAGCCGGCAAAGGGGTCTAAGACCCAGTCTCCGGGTTGGGTGGCCATCCCAATAATGCGTTTTAAGAGCGCTTCGGGCTTCTTGCCCTTGGTGAAGGTTACGCCTCCTTCGTCACCTAAGCCCGTTGTTTTAATGTCCGCCCAAAAGTCCCCCGGGTGGACGCTGAGGTAGTCAGCGGCAAACAGGATGCGCATACGGGGCTGTGCCCGGTCTGGATTGTAGTGGCTGGTCATGACGTAGAGTTTGCGCCGGGCTGTCTCGATGGTGAATGCGCCTGCGCCTGGATCGAGCGCTGCGCGCTTATGGTCCGCGCGCTGCTTGGCGGTGGTGCTGGTCGAGCACGTCCGGACTATGCGCCAGGCATTGGCCTGGCGCCATTCCGGGCTGGGGCAGGCGTGGGTTTCTCGTTGGCAGACAGCATCAATCGGTTCGAGCGAGAAATGACGACAGATAGCGTCCGCCTGGCGCACGTCGTCTGTCGTGCGTGCTGGATTCTCAATAATAGCTTTGAGGGTGTGGATTGCTTCGGTACTGACATGGCTGACGACCCATCTATAC
>CAUZQN010000320.1:0-4492 GCA_963581605.1 uncultured Binatia bacterium (SeqCode) | reverse complement strand
TTTGCTTTTGCTTACGGAGGACCGTTGGCTGGCGAACGGCATTATTGTCGCCTGTCTCGGTGGAGCAGTGCTTATCGCTGTGGGGCGAAACTCTAGAGGGGATGATCAACAGTTCTTGAGGGGCTGTTTCTTTGTTATTGGGCTGCTGCTTCTCCTCAGTCCAGTCGGCAACCCGTGGTATTTTATTTGGATCGTGCCCTTCGTGTGTATCTTCCCCCGTCGTTCGTGGTTACTGTTGTCTGGACTTTTAGGTTTGTATTATTTCGCTTTCTATTGTTTTTATCGTGGCGAGCTAGAAACGTTTCGCTGGGTGGTCTGGTTGGAGTATCTCCCTTTTTATGGGCTGCTTATGTGGGAGTGGTGGAAGGAAAGACACGGCCGATAGGGCGAAACACGCTACTGTTGAGATTGAGTGCAGGACTATGCATTGGAGAAGAATGTTTACGGTTGCCATCTTTCTATTTGGTCTCCTGTGCAGTCCTGCCTGGGCCGTACAGGAGCCCAACGAAGAAACGCCTCTTGTGGCCCTTCGAGAAATACAGCAGATCCGGATTTATGGGCTCATTTACCCCACACGTTTCAATACTGCCCAAGGAGACGAGGCACGCTATCATTTGCTGACCTGGAGAGGCGGCCGGTCAAAAGCTGCATTAATTGAGACCCTAGTCGACGATCTGAAATTTTACGAAGCATTGATCTCGCTCAGGGCTCAGCCTGGAGATAATCTTTCAATGGCCGCGTGGACTCAGCGGTCTGATCCTGACAGCACTGCTCCGCATGAGAAGGTCCAAGGAAGCAAACTCGATGTCTCCATCTCATGGCAAGGAAACGGAGCGGGTGTGTCCGGTGTGTCCGGTCTGCCCATTGACCAGGTGTTTCTCCCACCCCAAATCCCCAACCCCCAGCCCCCGTTTCTGTGGCACTTTGGCGGAAACCGTGATCGCTGGTTTGATCGTATTCCGCTCATGCCTCGGCCTGGCTGTCTGGTGTGCTTGTATAGCTGTCCCAGTGGCAAAGTGAGCAATGGTTCGTTGAGTATTGCCGACTATATGGCTCGACCGCATCGGTTTAGCGCGAAAACAGAACTCTTGCCTGCTGACGGAACACCTGTGACGCTAACCTTTCAAGTCCGCCCGTAATCTCCGTAATCTATGAATACTGAACTGCCGCTTATTGCAGTGATTATTCCTGCGCTCAACGAAGAGGCATCTTTGCCTCAGGTGTTGGCCGACCTTCCATGGCAGCAACTTGAAGAGGTCGTCGTTGTCGACAATGGTTCTTCAGATCGAACAGCGACAGTTGCCCGAGATTGCGGGGCGATCGTGTTGAGCGAGCTGCGTCGCGGCTACGGTTGGGCTTGTCTAGCCGGTATTGCATACTTGAAAGACAAACAGTCCGACAGCCGACCGGGTATAGTGGTCTTCCTTGATGCGGACTATAGCGATTACCCCGATGACTTAGAGGATGTGATCCGCCCCATCGTTGACGCTGGATATGACCTGGTCATCGGTTCTCGAACAAAAAGGGCCGAGTCGGGCGCTCTCCTCCCCCATGCGCGTTTCGGTAATAGGCTAGCTACGGGTCTGATTCGTGTCTTATACGGGTTTACCTACACCGACCTGGGTCCTTTTCGAGCCATCCGTTTCCCCGAGCTGCTGAGCTTGGATATGAAAGATCAGACCTATGGCTGGACGGTGGAGATGCAGATTAAAGCCATTCGCTTGGGCTTGAGGATCACCGAGGTTCCCGTTCGCTATCGACGGCGGATAGGCCAATCTAAGGTGAGTGGCACCATAAAAGGCACCCTCCTTGCCGGCTACAAGATCCTCTGGACAGTGTTTCGCTACGCCAGGAGATCGGTGTGACGGAAAAGAGCATTAAACGGAACTTGGAACGGGATTTGGAATGGGATTTGGCATTTGCTCCGGATGAAGTTGTGCCTCGTTTAGAGAAGCTCTTTCGTCAGCATGGGTATGCCTACACACAAGAAGAGAAAGAAACGGACATTCTCTACCACACGTCTCTCGGCCAAGGGACGCTTGATATCGGGATGCATCCACTGGAGCCAAAGAAGAGTCCGTTTAGTGCGAGTATATTTCAGCAGCGGACCCTGGTGCGCATGACCTATACGGGAGTGAGCAAAGAAGATCAGGCTATCTTCAAACACCAACTCACCCTGGCGTTCCTGCGGGTAGGGGGCTAATGCGCGTTAGCGTTGTCATCCCAACACTGAACGAAGCTGACACCATCGAGCGTACGCTGGCCTGTGTCCGACAGGCAGGCGAATGCGAAATCATTATCGTGGACGGAGGGAGCGATGATGGAACTCTTGAAATCGCTCGTAAGTCGGCGGACCGGGTGCTGTCCGCTCAGCGCGGCCGGGCCTGCCAGATGAATGCCGGGGCTCAGGTTGCGACAGGAGAGACCATTTTATTTTTACATGCAGATACGCTGCCCCCACCTGGCTTTCCGCACTTGATTGAGCAGGCGCTTACAGATCCCGACGTGGTTGGTGGACGATTTGACGTGGACCTGGATGCGCCAGGCTGGCCGTTTCGGATGATTGGTGCCCTGATGAATATCCGTTCCCGACTTACACATATTGCGACTGGGGATCAGGGGATATTTGTCCGTCGAGAGACGTTCGAATCAATAGGCGGCTACCCAGAATTGGACATCATGGAAGACCTGGAACTCAGTCGTCAGCTCAAACGAGCGGGGAAGGTGGCGTGTTTACGGAATCGAGTTCGGACGTCTGCACGGCGCTGGCAAAAGTACGGCGTCACCAAAACCATTCTGATCATGTGGGGGCTGCGCTTGTGCCACTTCTTTGGTATCCGGCCGGCTGCGCTTAAGGCGTTTTACGCGGATACGCGTTAGGGCGAAAAGAAAAAGGGACACGATTTCTCGTGTCCCGTGCTACCGTAAATGGCTTATTTTCCGGGAATATCGTGACCGGGCTTACGGTATCTTCCCTTCGTAAATCCCCATCACGGTATCCAAGAACTTGTGCGCATCCTCATGGACCCGCTGGAATGAGTTGCGGCCAATGATGGAGCCAAAGCCGCCACCGTCGCGGATGGCGCGGACTTCATCAAAGAATTCCTCATCGCCTTTGGCTGCTCCGCCTGAGAAGATGACAATACGTTTATTATTAAACGAGCTCTGCACAACGTGGCGCACCCGTTCGGCTGGCGTGCGGATGGGGACCTCATACTTTTCGTACGCTTTCTTGGCTTCTGCTAGTTCGAGGTGATCACTCGGCAGCTTGACCTTGATGATATGCGCGCCCATTTGGGCCGCAATCTGAGCGGCATAGGCCACTACATCGATGGCGGTCTCGCCCGCTTTGCTGATATCGGAACCACGCGGATAGGACCACACCACAACAGCCAGACCCTTAGACTTGGCTTCTTTCGCAATCTCACGCAATTGCTCGTACATAATTTGCGCTGCGGATGAACCCGGATAGATTGTGAACCCCACCGCGACACAGCCTAGGCGGAGGGCATCGTCAACGCTGCTGGTCACAGACGAGAGTGGATCTTTTTCATCATGCAGACTGTCGTGATTATTGAGTTTGAGAATGAGGGGAATACTGTCGAGGAATTTATCAGCCCCGGCTTCGATAAAGCCTAATGGAGCCGCGTAGGCATTACAGCCGGCATCAATGGCGAGTTGGAAATGATACTCAGGGTCATAGCCAGGCGGGTTTGGCGCAAAACTCCGTGCTGGACCGTGTTCAAAGCCTTGATCGACCGGCAGAATGACCAGTTTCCCGGTTCCACCGAGGCGGCCATGGTTGAGTAAACGGGCAATATTCATTCGGGTGCCGGGATTGTCGCTTTCATACCAGCTGATAATTTCTTTTACACGCTCGGTCATGATGTTACCTCCTCACTATCCTCTGGCTCTCTACATAAACATAAATAAAAGTTCAGCCGCAAGGGCGCGAGCGCTTCGTTTTCGAGGAAAGACCCTATTTATAAAAAGACTCAGCTTTTTCGACGTCTTCTGCGCTGCCAATAAGCAGTGGCGTGCGTTGATGGAGCGCTTCTGGGACAAGGTCCCGTATGGGTGTGGTGCCGTTACTAGCGCGGCCACCGGCTTGTTCGACGACCATAGCCATGGGCGCGGCTTCGTACATCAGACGCAGTTTACCGTTTGTGTTTTTGGGGTCGGCTGGGTACAGGAAAACGCCGCCTTTCAACAGGGTACGGTGAAAATCGGCAACAAGGGAGCCGACATAGCGCCCGGAGTAGGGCCTCCCGGTGCCTTTATCTTCTGCTTGTACATACTCGATGTAGTTGCGCGTTTCCGGAAACCAGGTGTTACGGCGACCTTCATTGATGCTGTAGATCGAACCCCGGCTGGGGATACGAATATTCTCGTGTGAGAGAAAGAAATCGCCAATGCCAGGGTCGAGGGTAAATCCGTGTACTCCCTTGCCGGTTGTGTACATCAGCATAGTAGTGGGGCCATACAGGGCGTA
>CAUZQN010000319.1:0-4499 GCA_963581605.1 uncultured Binatia bacterium (SeqCode) | reverse complement strand
AAGTCAACCAGCGTCACAAACCGCAGCCCAATATATCCATCTCCGGCCCAGACAACCTCTTGACTCAGTTGGGCTCCGAGAAGATCGTTCGGGACAATAACGGTCAGCGCAGTGAGCGGGTCAGCCGTCTTCAGCGTTTGGATGGCGGAAATACACGCCTCTTGCAAAACAGCAAGTGAGTCAGAGACAAAGACCCGCTTGTGCGACATGGTTCATTGCTTATGGGGCGGATGGGAATTTTGCAAGCATTCTGCAAACGTTCTGAGGACAGGCTCTCTTGAGCAAGGCCCTAATTCAGACCCTCCCGAGCTGCTTCTGCACAGCTTCGAGATCAGCCTGGCTGAAGCGGAAACGGAGGAGCGCCCATCCCGACAGGAGATAAAAGGCAGCCGGGAACCACGAATACATACCGAGCATCCACGTCTTGACCAGCTCGGTTTGGGGGACGCCGGGGACATAGCCCACGTGCTCCAAGACCTGCAAGGCGGCAAAGCCCGTAATCGCATTGCCAAGCTTGGTCGCAAAGGCCCAGATGGCAAAATAAGACGCCTCACGGCGGCGGCCTGTGCGTGCCTCATCATAGTCAATCAAATCAGCCACAATCGAGGCGGGTAAAGCAAGATAGTTCCCAAAGGCGATCCCTCCAAGGATGAGAATGCAGGTAAAATAGCCTATCGCTCCCGGCGCGAGGCCCCAACAGGCGACACTCACAATCACGGCCAAGACAATGGAGATGCCCCCCCTGGCTTTCTTTCCCACTCGACTTGCAATCCAATTCCAGACCGGGAGCGAGCAGATCCCACTCGCAAAATAGACCAACAGATAATAGGACCAAGTCGGCAGACAAGCGGGAACCGTAGCCGTCCACCACGGTGGGGTGCCGATGATGTAGACCGATACGTAAATGACCAGTGTTGCAGGAATCGCGCCCGCAATTGCACTACACGTAAACGCGATAAGCAGAGGTCGAAAGTGGGGATTGCGTAACGTCCCCCGCCAGCCTTGATACGGCGGCAGCGGCGGGCGGCCTTGAAACTCGGGTCGTTCGCGTACACTCAGAGCTGCAATAATCAGAAAGAGCGAGGTGCCGACACCCAGGATGCCACCCATCGCGGCATAGCCTTGGCGTCCTCCATACAAATAAATGAGGTAGGCAGGCAGAATGGCCGCTGCCAAAAGCCCACGCTTCGCGCACGGCAATGACGTACACCCGTTCCTGATAGTCGTCCATCAACTCCGCGCCCAAGCTAAAATACGGTACGGCTCCAATCGTCCAGATCAGATAGGTCAGGGTATACGTCGTGAGCAGATAGACAAGTAGATACGTCTGATGTTGGGCTGGGTTCTCAACAGCTGGGGGTGCAAAGAGAAAGTAAAACGCAACACCCAACGGGAGAGCAGCACCTAAAAAATATGGGCGCCGACGCCCGAGTCGTGTCTGTGACCGGTCAGACAGATAGCCCATGACCGGGTCCGTCACCGCATCAAACATACGAGCCAAGAGTAACGACCAGGCCAAGGAGGGCAAAGGCGAAGTTCCCTGCCCCGTAGCCAATCACCATGCGTAGGGGAAGATTCGTCTGCCGAGTGGACGGTCCGGCTGTCTCCATTTTAGCGTTCCCCTCTCGCGTAGAGAGCTCGAATGTGGCTGTCTTTTGCTCTGGAACCTCTATTAGGTTCTACTCGGTTCTTGCGCGGGTATGAGAATTATACAGCCCAGCCTGGAAGGAGTCGGTTGTCCAAGACACAGAAAACGAGGGCTGCTCAATCTCAGAAACGGCGGGAAGGTCGGTTCAGGTCGGTTGGTAATGCGGAGCGAAGCAGCATCTCTTCTCCATAATATTCTGAGGAGGCTGCTCCACTCACTCCATACGTCGGCGTCTTTAGCGTTTGAACACCACCACTTCAAGCACCTTATCGCTATAGCGATGTTTAAAGCTCGCGATAGATTTACCGACATCGATCCGCTTAGTAAAATCGGGTGGAAAAGAGGACGACACTGCGGCCAATTTTCGGACGTCAGGGTCGGCGACACTGCCTTTCACAAAGAAACTTCCGTTTTTGAGGGACAAATCATAATCGTAGTCGGGCATCTCATCGCCAATACCCATCTCACGCTTCGCCGCGGAAACAGGAATCCGCCGCGGAAGTTCCATGCGTAGGACATACGCGTTGCCGTATTCCTCGACAGCGTATCGCTCCCCGTACCGACGCGCACGCTCTGTTTTGTCATCAAACTCTGACGTGTAATAGCCCTCAATAGGCTGACCACCTGTATCAGGCGTCCGCTCCCCGGAAGACCCCAAAAAGGGAGCCATGATCGGCGCAAGCGGCAGACCGTAAAACGTCCCACGCAGTGGCGTCTCTTCGATCGGCACCCCCTGAAAGAAGGACTCCCGCAGGCGAATCATGGATTCTACCGAAGCAATCAGTATGCCCCAAAAGATGAATGTATTCCCTGCCTGGCTGAACAGTTCGCCACCTAAGACCGTGGTATACACGGCCAACAGGATAATGGGATACAGCACCATATTAAGCAGGACATTCAGGCCTGTCGCGGTTCCAACGCTAAAATAACGTGTATCCCCAACAGCTTGCTCTAAGGCCTTCTTTGTAGAGAGCGGCAAAGCGCCAAGTATTGGCTGTGCTGAGGCGAGCAAGACACCAATGATCGAGTTATTCTGCTTGGCTTGTACGCGCGTAAAGGCCTGTGCATAACTACCGGCCAGCTCACCTTCGAATATCTTTTCTTCAACAGCTTTCTTAGGCTGGACTGGTTTTGGGGTCGGTGCGGCGACTACTGGAGCAGCTGGCGCTATTGCTGGAGCAGCTAGCGCGGGCGCAGTGACCGCAGGCGGAGCTGCAGCGGGTTCAGCGGCTCCATTTGTCGCCGCCGCAGGGGTCTCAGCTTCTGCCGGGGCAGTCGCTGGCGCTTCCGTCCCTGCACCCTTGAATCGCGACGGAAAGTCGTCGCCAAACGTTTGCTCGGGATGCAGTTCTTTGGCGCGGACGAGCAGGACCTCTTCCGTTTCAACAATGTCCGGGTCAGGCAGACAGCAGTCAACCGGACAGACTGCCTGGCACGCTTCCTCGTCGTAAAAGCCGACACATTCTGTACATTTTTGTGGAACGATATAAAAAAGGTCCTCGGATATTGCGGCATGCACTTCCCCGTTGAGTTCCCACTCAACGTCACCCTGATAGATAGCCGTGTTGGGGCATTCGGGCTCACACGCACCGCAATTGATGCACTCATCCGTAATCGTCGTAGCCATCCTGAACGTTTCTCCTTACACAATCTGATGCACTACATAGACTATAGCAGCTCTTCATCTAACGGGTTTCCCTGGGGCGGTCAACGAGACCAAATATGGCTCTTGGCATATTGACAGATATAGGCATAGATAAAAAAACTATATTTGATAAATCATATACCGCTAAGGAGGTGTTATGAAACAAATTGTCACAGGACTTGCAGCATTGACCATGGGGATCTTCGCGGCAACACCCGCCTGGGCAGACCACCACGAAGCAGTCAACATCAATACCGCCGACGCGGCACTACTCCAGACCTTGCCGAATATCGGTCCAGCCAAAGCAGACGCCATTCTCAAACATCGCCAACAAAACGGACCCTTTCGCGCTGCGGAAGATCTCAAAAACGTCACAGGAATCGGAGACGTAACATTTGAAAAACTCAAAGATAAGTTTACAGTGGGCGAAACCAGTACCGCGGGAAATAGCCCGCCCGAGTAAAAGAGTCGAGGCCTAGAGGTCTAAAAAAAGACACAGGACTCGAAAAAGGCAATAGACAGCGCTAAGAAGTAGAGGAGAGCCCGTCAGTGGCTATCTTTACTCAGTGACTAGCCTGCTTAGTGGCTATTTTGCTAACGATAAGGGCGGCCTAAGTGGTCGCCTTTATTATTTTGAGGACTCGCGAGGACTTGCGTGGATAATGCCTTTTTACACAATGCCGAGCTTGAAGCCAAGCTGGTAACCCTCCCAACAAGTCCCGGGGTGTATAAATCCAAGGATCAAGACGGCACCGTCATCTATGTGGGCAAGGCCAAAAGTCTCCGCGCGCGCGTCAGGCAGTATGCACGCGGCGGGGACGGACGGGCTCAGATTCGTTTTCTTCTGGCCCAGCTGACCGATGTCGAGGTCATTGTCACCAAGAGCGAAAAAGAAGCCCTGCTGCTCGACGACACCCTCATCAAACAATTCCAACCTCGGTATAATATCCGTCTCAAGGACAACAGTTCGTACTGGCACGTGAAGGTCACCAATCATGCCGAGTGGCCGCGTCTGGTGTTGACCCGTCAGGTTACCAAAGACGGCAGCAAGTATCTTGGGCCGTTTCACTCCAGTACAATGGTCCAGGAAACCTTAGAAATTATCCGCAAGGTATTTCCTTTGCGGACCTGCGCAGACACGATTTTTCGTAATCGAACCCGACCGTGTCTGGAATATCAAATCAAGCGTTGCCTGGGTCCGTGTAC
>CAUZQN010000318.1:0-4501 GCA_963581605.1 uncultured Binatia bacterium (SeqCode) | reverse complement strand
TGCTCGCGGCGTTGGATGCCTAGGCCCTCCAAGGCGTGCTGCTGGAGCGGGGGCCGGGAAGAAGGAGGCCCAGGGTTTTATCTCTTTGGAGTATGCCTTGCTCTATCAGGCGGTCGGCCCGGTAATGGGCGGCTCCTTTGGACTTATAGCCAAGTACGTCACACAGCTCACCAATGCTGGGCATACGACGCTGTTTTCGGTAGAAGGCACGCAATTGTGTGACTGGCTCTGCTCTTGTCATACGTGCTTCCTTTTATATTAGAACGTACGTTCTAATGTCAAGTATTCTGCACTTTTTACTGAACGCGAGTCACGCTTGACAGCGCATATTCAGCTCAGGCATACCGGCACGGTATGGCCAGTCTCACCTTGTTTGTGACGCGATCTACGCCGTTGGAAGAACTGCGGTGAGTAAATAGGGTCATTCTGAGGAGCCATGCGACGAAGCATCTCTTCGTCCTGAGCGCAGGTGAAGGGCTCAGAATGACACAACCGGACGCCTCTGGGTATTCGGATAAGCACTTAGGAGCCCTCTTCCCGTTCACGTCGATCCATTCAGATTGCTCGTTCTCACACACTCGGATAAGAAGGGGCATGACCGTAATAGGAGGGACAACTATGGCCACCAGTGACGCTCATGCGCTCATTGAACAGGCAAAGACTCTCAACCGCACCTTACTCACTGAGGTCGAAGCAAAAGCGCTCGTTCAAGCGGCAGGCATATCCGTTGTGCGCACGGAGTTGGCGCGGACTGCAGAAGAGGCGGTATCGATAGCCCGCGACGTTGGGTTCCCTGTGGCGCTCAAAGTCTGCTCAGCTGACGTTGCGCATAAGAGCGATGTCGGCGGTGTTCAACTGAATCTGACATCAGAGGATGCGGTCCGTGACGGATTTGCTGCAATCACGAAGAGTCTACAAAAAGCGCAACCCAACGCGACCCTCGACGGTATATCCGTCCAGCCCATGGCTCCGCCTGGGGTCGAAGTCATCATCGGTTTAACAACTGATCCACAGTTCGGCCCACTCGTTATGTTCGGCTTGGGCGGTGTACATGTAGAGGTTCTCAAAGATGTTACCTTTCGTTTAGTTCCGCTCAACCAATACGATGCACGTACAATGATTCGTGAGATCACCGGACTCCCGTTGTTAACCGGACATCGCGGCCAAGCCGCTGTTGACCTCACCGCCTTGGAACAGACTCTTCTGGCGCTTTCGGCCTTGGCCGAAGCCCAGCCCGATATTCAGGAGCTCGACCTTAATCCCATTTTTGCCTATGCCGACGGCTGCCTCACCGTTGATGCGCGGGTCATTCTTCGTGCCACAGGGCCGCTGGCTGCTCCTCGTCCGCTCTCGGCAACAACGCGGGCCTCGTTGGACCGGGCGTTTAACCCCAAAGCGGTTGCCGTAATTGGCGATAAACGCGCAATGAATTACCTGTGGCTACGCAGCCAGAGCACCTTCCAAGGCAGGGTCTATTCGGTCCAGATCGATGAACGCGAAATCCCCGGCATCACCGCTTTAGGGATCGACAATTATCCAAGCTTGGAGGCCATCCCGGAAGACATTGACTATGTCATGACGGCAGTCCCACGCCAGATTGCACCTCGGATAGTGGCCGACTGTGCAGCCAAAAAGGTCTCTGGCATGATGCTCTTTACCTCCGGTTTCTCTGAAGTAAAAGATGAAGAGGGGCAACGCCTGGAGCAACTAGTCACCCAGACAGCGCAGGAAGCCGGACTCGCCCTCATCGGCCCGAACTGTATGGGACTCTATAATCCCAAGATCGGGTTACGCAATTATCCAGACTTACCGGCCGGCGAGCCCGGCACAATCGGCTTTATTGGCCAGAGCGGTACGCATACGATCACCTTTAGCCTGGCCGCCCCCAACCACGGACTCAAGATTAGTAAAGCTGTCAGCTTTGGGAACGCCGCCGTCCTCGACGCAAGTGATTACCTCGATTATCTCGCCCACGACGAGGAGACCCGGATCATCGGCATGTATCTCGAAGGCATACGCGCAGGCCGCCGTTTTTTCTCTTTGCTGCGACAGGTCACGCCCAAGAAGCCCGTCGTAATTTGGAAAGGCGGGCAGAGCGAAGCCGGCCAGCGGGCGATCTCATCCCACACCGGCTCGCTGGCAGTCCCCGCTGCGGTGTGGGACGCTATGGTCCGTCAGGCCGGCGCGATTCCCGCCGGTAGTTTTGATGAACTCCTCGACGTCATCAAGCTCCTGCAGTTTGTGAAACCCGCAGCCGGGGATAGGGTCGGCCTGGTTGCCATGACAGGCGGGCCGTCGGTGATTATGACGGATGCGTTTGAGCACACCGGCCTGCGCGTCCCCCTCCTCAGCGACACGTCCTACGAAGAACTCTCTTCGTTCTTTAGTGTGATTGGTGGTAGTTTTCGTAATCCACTTGACTCCGGCCATACCATCGGCATGGGCCAGAAGACAGACACGCTGGATCGACTCCTGTCCATCCTTGATCGTGATCCCAATATTGACGCAATAGTCATGGATACCGGGGCCGGTTTGGTCGCCGGACAATGGCAAGCGCGACCTGATATACTCACCGCCTTGTTAGATACCCTGAGTGGTTTTGCCGCACGTTCAGCCAAGCCTTTCTTCGTCGTGCTCCAACCTTTTGCGTATGAACCGGAGCTACTTGAAGCACGTTCTCAATTCCATGCACGTGGGATCGCCACCGTAGCCACACACGAGCGGGCAGCGCGGGCGCTGCGTCTCACGGTCGACTATCATCGTACACACAAACCGACCGCATGCGTCTGATTTTGCACCTCCCATCCGGAATTGACCTTCCTGAAGTGATGCGATAGCACAGGGAGGCTTGCGGAGCTGACCGGTCTTTCTCCGTACACAGAGCATGTTGGATATGAAGCAAGGAGGACGACGATGACCTACATCATCACCAGGTTGTGCCGGGATTGTGTTGACACAGGATGTGTGGCGGTGTGTCCAGTAGACTGTATCTACAAATATACGGGCGAAGATGCGGAGCGGTTTCCCAAGCAGCTCTATATTCACCCAGACGAATGTATTGACTGCGGGGCATGTGAACCCGAATGTCCGTGGCAGGCTATTTTTGAGGAAGTCGCGGTGCCTGATGTTTTTACTGAGGATACACCACTCAACTACGCGATGGTCGACGATATGGATAACTTCGAGGTCGCCGAGCTCGAGAAGATAGAACATCCAACCTCGGACGAAATCACGGCCAATAAGCAAAAATGGGGCTGGGACGGGTAAGTTAAAGGTTAGGGATTAGGAACTAGGGGTTAGGGGTTAGGAAAGAAGAATACCCCTAGTCCGAAACCCCCACCCCCCAGTTCCTCTCCTACGCATTCCGCTTCAATTCTTCCTCAACCAACACCAGCCGGTCATTTCCAAAGAACATTGAGTCGGCATTGACAAAGATAGTCGGTGTGCCAAACCCACCGCGTTTAATGACCTCATCCGTGTTGGCCCGAATCTGATCTTTATAGTTCTGGCGTTTAATCTTGTCGAAGTACTCGTCTGTATCAAGACCGACGTGGTCTACGATCTTGTGCAGCACGCCGTCTTGGCTAATGTCTTGATCCTCGCCCCAATACGTTTCAAACACGCGGTAACTATAGGGCAAGAATTTGCCAGGATGTTCGAGCGCGACGAGAGCCCCACGCAGGGCCTTGATTGAATTGACCGGAAAAACAGACGGCGGCATTTTGATGCTCAGGCCGTAGTAGCGCGCCCAGTCAGACATGTCTTTGGCCATATAGTCCTGTTTGGCAGGCACACCCTTTTCCCGGAACTCATAGACCGAAGGATTGACGGTATTGAACACGCCACCAACAAGAAACGGACGCCATTCCAGTTCAGCGCCGTATTTTTGACACAGACCATCAATTTTCACAAACGCGAGATACGTCCACGGACTTGAGTAATCGTAAAAAAATTCCACTTTCGACATATCAAGCTCCTCTATGTGTCCCATACTTATGATTGAAGGAATTCAACTATAATGTCGTTGAACTGATCTGCATAAGCGAGATGAATATTATGTTTGCCATCCGGAAAGACGTGCAGTCGTGAGCCGGCGATTTCCTGCTGCAGAAAATGGGCATGAAAGAGGGGGACCAATGGATCTTTTCCGCCGTGAATCAGCAGAGTCGGGCAGGTGATACCGGACACGCGCTCGCGACACAAATCTCCACCCGCTTTAAGGACGGCCTGCTGAGCATCGCACCAGCCGGACCACAGCTCTTGGAACCCATCTCCGTAGAGAGCCTGCATCGGTGCGGCCATACGGGGGGACCAGTCCGAGATGGAGCGCGTTTTCTCGTATGCCACAATGTCTTCCTGCGAGATATACGAATTGCCACCCCAGATGACCATCTTGGTCACCTGGGGTGGGTGGGCCAAGGTGAGCAGCATGCTGGTAATCGCGCCATCGCTCCAGCCTCCGACAGCGTAGGTTTTGCAGCCGATCGACTCCATCAGGGCC
>CAUZQN010000317.1:0-4528 GCA_963581605.1 uncultured Binatia bacterium (SeqCode) | reverse complement strand
GCAGCGAGAACACACATAGAAGTCGGCAGTTTCATGCCCAAAGCGATACTTGGGCACGAGAGTCTCATTGACAATGGTTGCGTTGAGTTCCGCCTCGGGATGCGAGGTATAAGTGCCCGCATGCTTCAGGCAAAAGCTACAGCTACACGCGCGAACCGGAATTTCAGGATCATCGAGCGGCCACAAAAATTCATACCGAATATTCCCGCAGTGACATCCGCCTTCGATGCGTTGCATGCTCGCTCCTTGTCTCTTCCCTTGGTCTCGTAATGTAGCTGTTCTATCTGTTCTTGCGAACAGAGGAAAGGAAAAGTAAGGAATCGGAAAAGATCCCGACTAATCCTTCCTTGGCAGCTGCCGATGCCTCAACTAGGGTGTAACGACGCATCCGGCGAAGCGTGCTTGCTGTCTACTCCTGGCCTTTTTCTTTCTGGTCCTCAGCCCGACTGTCGTTCCGGCTGACATCTATAGCTGGACCGACGAGAACGGCGTCAGGCATTACTCCAACGTCACGGTTCCCGACACACGGGCCGGCAGCGTAAAGACGTTTCAGTTTGCACCACGGCCTACCCCACAGCGTAGAAGCATCCCGCTCAAAACCCGCGCTGGCGACCCATCTCGCAAGTTTGTTGATGTGACCTTCGAGAGTGAGCGGGCGACACGCAACGTCTCAATGCTGGTCGACACCGGTGCGCAAATCACCGTTATTGATAAAGCTCTTGCGGAAGCCCTGGATATACAGCCGGAGCAGTACACGCTCATGTCGGGAGTGAACAGCACTGTCGTCAGTTGGGTCGGTCGGGTGCCGAAACTTACGCTAGGCTCCGCAGAACTCTCGAACCATCTCGTCGCCGTCAGCCCCAGGCCAGGAATCTTCCTGCTTGGGATGGATATCTTAGACCGCCTGTCCTTGTCGGTGACACCAGTCGCACTCGAATTTGCCGACCGCTGGTAGAGCCTGCGTCTCCTTTTCCCGCCACCCTGAGTCTCCTATCGCGTTCGCGTTCAGTGAGTAAAGGAAGAACTGGGGGAGCCCTCAGCCATGTGTGTCGGAATACGCTGGGCTAATCCGATCTACCGGATTGGCGTTGGGGCTCCTTGTTTCTTACCTTGGTCTCGTAATGTATCTGTTCTTGCGAACGGAGAAAAGGAAAAGTAAAGAATCGTAAAGGTTGTCCGTGCAGAGACACGAGTGCGGGAAATGGGGTGTTATCTAAATGGTTACTTCCTTGGACGAAGGGCGAACCACAAAAAGGAAGACCGTACGGACAACCTTTACTGTCTTCCTTTAAGGCGAGATGGGGTGAATTGTAGGATTAGGCTGCATCGTCCGTTTCAACTGCCTCAATTTCGGCTACATCTTCTGTGAAATCCAATAACATTTGGATCGGTCGGTCTGGCTCGCGATTCTCGTTAAAGCTATCTACATCCGTTTTGAGCTGATGGCAGTCACCAACTATCTGCTGCCGTCGCTGGCTGAAAGCGAGGCTCATATGCTCCCTGCTTGCGGTGCGGATATCTGCCCATAAAGGAAACTGCTCGTTCCCCTCCTTCCTTTATGGGTTTGCAGAAATTATATGTCCCCACCCGTCAGTCAGAGCTGATGAGGTGACGACTTGCCGCACTTTCTCAAGCATTTCTCTGTTCTGAGCGTAGCTAATTATCCCACGTCGCTGAAGTTGACCAACGACAATGCCAGGATGCATTTGATTACGGAGGGCAAACCCCCTGATCTTTTGCTTGGAATATAATGGCCCGATACGTCCCATCCAGTCTTCCATTTTCGCGGAAGGGATGAGGTATTCGCTGGAAAACTTGTCAGCTTTTTGCTCAACTTCAGGTTTTTTGTCCGTCGGAAAAGCGTTCTGTCCAACCAGATCAGTGTCAATTTCGCCTTCATACTTCAGACCGTCTTCATTCTTTACATGTCCAAGTTCGTGCATGAGGGTGAACCAAAACCAGTCAATCCTGTCATAGCGAAATGAGAGGGCCACGACGGGCTGTCCGTCATCCCAAAAACAGACGCCATCTATCTGAGTTTTTGGAAGCGGCTCGATGACAAGGAAGCGGACGCCAACCTCTCCGAGGATATGAGCTATATGGCGAACTTCCTGGGCACTAGGAAGGAGAGTCCGCAACTGCTCAAGACCTTCTTCTAGCCGTGCTTGCTTGAACTTCTTAGCCGGTATTGTTCTGGCTAAGGATTTTGCGCGAAACAACCAAGCGCGTTGGGCGGAAGTGATCTTGTGGTAAGGTGTCGGTTTCCTCGCTGCATGTAGCCAGAATTGGGGCTCGTGGGCTACGTCGTCGATCCCAAGGAAATCTAAGGTGCGCTTCTCCAGAACGTCAATAGCGTCTGACGGTTCGATCCATTGCCTTTTCACCATGTCTTTGATGGGGGCAAGCGAATATAGTTTCGCACGGCGTGATACCACCCCGTTTTGAGTGCGTACTTTTTTTAATTGGTTCGCACTCTCAAGATTCATCCAAAATTGAGCACCAGTCTCAAAGGCATCTTTGCGGTAACGGATCGTTTGCCCGTAATCACTTCATTTACATGCTGGAGAGAAAACCCCAGAATCTCTGCTAAGTCTTCCTGCCGCCAGCCTCGGGCTTCAATTTCCTCCCTAATAAAATCGCCGGGTGGAAAGACCTCTGCCGGGATCCGTTCAGCGCTCATTGCCCTCCTCCTTGTAGTGCCTGAGGCGATGGACATGGGGCGGGTCGTTAAGAAGATAATCCGCTAGTTACCAGTTCTTATTGGCAGCAACCGCAGCAAGCTGAAGAGAATCAGTCCCACAAAAAGAATAATAACCAGTTGCCGAGACGCAAATGGCGACTGCATGAGGTGCTGAAAAAGCAAAAGCGCCGCAATATAGGAGAGACGGTGTAATTGTTTCCAGAGGTGAATGTGCAGCAGGCGAGTGATCTTTGGGAACGAAGTCAGCAGCAGGACAATCAGAATCATCAACGTGGTAACGCCGGCGCGGAGGTAGGGAGAAGTGAGGATGAACGGCCAGGAGCCCTGCAGATAGGTGGTTAAGGTGAGGGCTGCATGGACGCTGGCAAAGCAAGCCGCACTGATTCCAAAGCTGCGTTGAAAGGCCGTCCACACAACAACGTTGAGGTTTATTGCTGTCGCATATCGAAGTAATCGCAGTGTCGGCGTTATTAATAGTGCTACAAAGAGTGCGCCGAGTGCGGTGTAGCCAGTGGCCTGGATCAGCCACAGTTCACGTGCCATGGCGTAGGGCGTGAAAACGGCAATTGTCCCAAAGAGCCCGGCGAGAACGATCCCGAGTGTGAAACAAATCCTTCTGGAAAGCTGTTGAGCAGTGGATTGGTTCATGGCTGGAGTTTCTTCTGAGTCGAAAAAGACCCTCACCCTAGCCCTCTCCCACGGGGCGAGGGAACTAGAAGTGAACAAATCTTGTCAGACAAAGGGGGCATCCTTATTATAATGTCTTGAGGAAATGAATGAGCGCTTTCTTTTCTTCATCCGAAAGAACGGCAGTATCACCATGTCGATTGGAAGGATTGTGTTGATCGAGAACCGCCTGCAGGTCGTGAGCCCGTCCGTCTTGCAAGAGCTGTGGCTCAGACTGAATGCCGAGCAGTGACGGGGTATCCAGTAAACTCGTTGCCAACTGCGTTTCACCATAGTCTGGAAACACAGCCCGGACGGGGTGCTGGCTTAGATTCGTAAAAGCCGGAAAGGCGTGACACCGGACACACTGCGCTTTCACAAATGCCTTGAGGCCCGTTTGCTCAAGCTCAGGTTTGGATTCTTCAAACCACATCGGGTTCACGTCACGCGGCAGGCTTTTCACATAGCTTTCCAAGCGGAGGTTGCGTTCTTCCACAAAGCGTTGGTAGCCACGGTATAGGGTGAGGGCGAGATGATTGTTGAGATCACGAATACGCGGAAAGCTGGCGTCCTTCAGATAAGGCGCAGTTCCGGCGATTCCGCGCACGGTCAGCGTATGCAGGAGCGGGCGCTGGCCGATGTCGTGCGCGCTGTAGTCGGTCCCGGAATGCAAATGGCAGCTCGGGCAGGCCATGCCTGCCCGGGTGGACTCGTAAAACGCGCGTTCTCCAGATCGAATGCGTAAGGCCAGGCGACTGAGAGAGTCTGTATCTCCCGTGGCTAGCTCAGCATCAGGCGGTGCAACACCTTCGAAAGCAACCATCTGATTGGAGGCATCATACACGGCCATGGCTCCACCGGCCGGAGAAGAGACGGCCCAATAGCCCGCGCCCAAGTCGGCTACGCCATGCGGGGTAATGAGATCGAGATCTGTACCAGAAATAATAGCGGGCGATTTTTGAAAGTCCGGCTCTATCTGCCAGACTTCATCCGTGCCGGCAAAAGCAATCAGCACGACACCGTCTTGACGAACGGTGATGCCCATGGGTGAGACGCCACGGTTAAGACTCCCGGCTCGCGTCTGTTGCTCACTGCGCCGGGCGGTCAAAAACTAGCTCACGACTGCCCAACGGCGGATATCAATAGTCAGAATCTGATCTT
>CAUZQN010000316.1:0-4529 GCA_963581605.1 uncultured Binatia bacterium (SeqCode) | reverse complement strand
TTTGGTACCTATTATTTTTTACAGGCCCCGCCGGGCTCCTCACATGCAGAAGTGATACACCGCGAGTTTGCTCAGATCCTTTTGAGTGAAGAACTCGGCTACGATAGCGTCTGGCTGACCGAGCATCACTTTATCGAGTATGGCATTTCAACCAGCCCGATGGCCCTGGCTGCTGCGATTGCCGCTCGGACTGAACGCGTACAGATAGGACTTGCCGCCGTCATTCTGCCCTTTCATGATCCCATTCGCTTGGCGGAAGAAATCGCCTTTGTCGATATCCTCAGTCGCGGGCGGCTGCGCGTCGGTCTTGGACGGGGCAATCGCCCGGTTGAGTTCGCAGGCTATCGTGTTTCGCAGCAGGAAAACCGAGAGCGGTTTGGCGAGACCTTAGAGGTTATGATTCAGGCCTGGACGCAGGAACGTGTTTCCTATCAGGGAAAATTCTTTAAGATTGACAACATTCCAGTCATTCCCAAGCCCCACCAGAAACCGCATCCCCCTTTGTCACTGGTGTGTGTCAGTCCGGACACGATCAGACTTGCTGCTCAGCGCGGCTGGTTTATGCTGAACTCTATTCTGTTCGGCCCGTTTAGTCAGATAGAGCATAATCGGGACGTATACGTTGCCGCGATGCGCGAAGCAGGTCAGACCGAGGCCGCTATACAAACGGCGCTACGCTCCTGGGGCGTGTCGCGCCATATCTATGTGGCTCCGACAGATGCGCAGGCATTGCGCGAGGCCCAAGAGGCCGAGCTGTGGTACCAAGAATCTCTCGCCCGTTTTCTGGTGCCTGAAAACATTGATGCGGCCCACCCTTCCCTACAGCCACAGTTCAGAGCAATGGCCGATCGGTTAGCCAGCATTACCTGGGAGCAGCTGGTAGCAGAGACCGTCCTGTTTGGCTCACCAGAGCGCATCGTTGACCGGGTGCGCGAAATGGAAGAGGCGCGTGTGGGGGAATTATTGTGCTGGATGAATTTCGGCGGCCTACCCCAAGACCGGGTCGAGCGGTCCATGCGTCTCTTTGCCGAGAAGGTCATGCCTCATTTTCGGTAGGGGGTGTTTGAAAAGTGAAGAGGACGTGTCATTGCGAGGAAACGGAGGCGACGAGGCGATCTCTTCGCCCGCCACAGATTGCGTCGCTTCGCTCGCAATGACGTATACCGTGAGTTTCCAAACACCGACTAGAGCCGAGGAAGAAGAGCATTGGGCCTTTCCCACCTTACCAATAAGAGCCCCCATATCGTCATTATTGGCGCAGGCATAGTCGGCGCATCGATTGCGTTTCATCTCTCACGCCGTCACGTCAATCTCACCATCATTGATCAGGAACAGCCTTGGCCGGCACAGCCTGGGACTAGAGCGTCGAGCCATTCCTTTGCCTGGATAAACGCCACGATCGGGAAAGAGCCGGCTTCGTATCACGACTTGAATCGGCGTTCGGTAGATATGTGGTCTCGTTTTGCATCACTCCTGCAATCAGACATTGGTTTACGCTGGGGCGGCGAACTGCGTTGGGCGAGTACAGAAGAAGAGGCAGACGAGCTGCGCCGAGCGGTCGAGTTGCAGCAGCGGCGCGGCTACGCGTGTCGACTCCTGGACGAGGCGACATTTCGTTTACGTGAGCCCAGCATTAATCCAGAGACATTCATGATTGGGGCCTTGAGTGTCAAGGATGGCATCGTAGAACCGTCCCAAGTCATTCAAGCTTGCCTAAGGCACGTTCAAGCAAACGGCGGTACGGTGTCTGGCAACACAGCGGTTACAGACTTCGTCATGCATGGCACAGGCCGCGGAGGGAGGCGGATCAAGGCGATCCGCACCACGAGTGGTCGCACGACGAGTGGTGAGATCCCGTGTGACGTGGTCGTGTTCGCAGCCGGAGTAGGCAGCACACAATTGGCGGCACTGGTCGGGCTCAACATTCCGCAACAAGACAGCCCCGGGGTAGTTGTGCGGACCGACCCACGCCCTCCCCTGTTCAAAAATATTGCCGTTCTCAATACGCCCGCGCGCAATGCAAACCGGCCGGGCATACACGTGCGCCAATGGACCGATGGCACGGTCATGATCGGCGAAGGCAGCCAAGAAAGTCGGGCGCGCGATGACTCTCAAGCGCATGCAGACGAATTATTGACGCGGGCTATGTTCTATTTGCCTGCTCTTGCTGGCGCGCGGGCAATTCCAGTTCCCGTCGGCTATCGGCCTATGCCTCTAGACGAGCTGCCCATTCTTGGTTTTACGCAAGCGGTCCCGAATCTCTATATTGCTCTGATGCATAGTGGTGTAACCTTGGCCCCACTCGTCGGCGAGCTGAGTATGATTGAGATAGTTGATGGGATACAAGTTGCGCTGTTGGACTGCTATAGACTTGAAAGATTTCGGTAGAGAATTGTTCGCCCCGCTCTTGAGAACATGTATAGCCATGTGGTGTCGGGTTACGCTACGCTAACCCGACCTACCCGATTGGTCCTGGGCGCAGAGTATTATTCCTAAAAGGAGAAAACGTATGGGCAGCGAACATTGGCGACGGGATACACCCCAATTCTACAATTACGCCGGGTTGCAACGGTGCCTTGTTAAGCCGTGATGCGCAAAGCGATGCACACACCTATCTGATTGAGATTCCACCCGGTTGGCGGTCTGAAACGGACGGCAAAGACGCTGCCCTCGAACTGTTCGTGCTCCGGGGCGATCTCAGCTCGGGGGACAACACGGTAGGACCGAGTGGCTATATCCATTTACCGCAAGGCTGTGGGGGCGGAGACCTGCACTCTCAGGCTGGGGCAAACGCATTTGTCTTTTGGAATCCGAACATCCCGGCCTTCCCTCCGCCCTATACCCAAAACCGAACGCTGCGGGTGCCCGACCTCGAGTGGCGCCAGAGCGTACCCGACTCGCACGGCATTATGCATAAGCCGCTGCGCTTACCCGACCCGCATGGCGACGGCTACGAAGGCGGCCCTGGGGGGCATCTGCGGCTTGAGTATATGGCGCCGGGGATGGCCACGCCGTTTGAGCATAATCACCATGAGTGCTGGGAAGAACTATTGCTCTTAGAAGGTGATATCTTCCTTGCAGATGAAGGCGTCATGGGTCCGGGCTCGGCGGTGAGCCATCCACAAGAGTGGTGGCATGGTCCATTTGCCACGCGTAAAGGCTGTGTTTTCCTGGTGCATACAGACGCGCCCATGGGGGTTCCCTGGGACATTCGTGAGTATCCGTTTCAAGAAGAGATGTGTGACGCGTACCTGAATGAGGGCGATTGGGACGGCCCTATCGAACAGACCGCGTGGAAGGACCTGCCCTGGACACGCTTTCAGAAGACACCGGAATTTCAAGCCTGGCTTAAAACACCAGGAGCAGAAGAATACGGGAATACGGTTGGTCCTGGAGTGGTTTCGGCTTTCCGCGCGAGTTGGAAACGAAAAGTCCGCTGAGAGAGGTACCAAAGCTCCGCACGGAGTGCTCCTCACGACGTGGTCACCGCACTGCCCAGGCGCAGCGCCTGGGCGCCGATATCCCAACGCAGGCGCAATGTCACCGTGGCCGTGGTACCGGTGCCCGCTTCTGTTACCGTCACCCCGCTCAGTACGATCTCTTCCCCGTCCAGGCCGACCGACGCGCCCGTCAGACTGAGCCCCGACAGAAACGTAAACCCACCGAGTTTGATCACGGTGATCGTGCGCGTGTCACTCAACACCGACTCGCCGGTCGTACTCCCGAACTGTATCTGCGCCGTATGGTCCCCGGCCGTCAGATTGCCCCAGTTCAACGTCAGCCCCCAGCCACTGAGCAGCGCATTCACATCCGCCGGAAAGGCCGCGGCCACATCCGGGCGCGGCGAACAGCACACCACCAGCGCGTTCTGCACATTGTCGATAAAGAAGCGGATCGTCGTGAGGGACTCCGCCGGTGCCTGGTCATAACCCCAACCGCGCACCAGATCCACTCCGCCGACCGGTCCGGTGATCGGCCCCTCCCGCGTCGTCCGCAGGCCCATGCCCTGCGCCGAGACCCTGGCCGGCGCGAAGAGATCCTGTAGCGCCTGCCACCAGGTGTGGAGTGCCCACATCCGCCGCAGACTCGCCTGCGCCATCACTGCACTGGTCTGTAGCTCAAATTGTTGTGACGGCGACTGCCAGCTATAGGCCACATCCACCGTGGCCATAGCCTGACTGGCGGCATCGCGAATCTGCACGCCGGTCAGTTGGACCTGCTGGCCCACAATCGCTGCCGTGGCCCCACTGAGGGTCAACTGATCCAAGAAAGCAAAGTCACCCGGTTTGACCACGGTGATGGTACGGCTCTCACTAAATACCTCGCCCGACGTACTCGTGATCTCCACCCGCACCGTATGCGCTCCGCCGGTCTCGTTGCCCCGGTTCTTGGTAAACCCCCAGCCACTATTGCGCGTGTTGGTGGGGGGAAACTGAGGAAAGGCAGCCAGTACGTCGTCGCGCACGGAACAACAGGTCACATCCGAATCCAACACGCCGTCAATAAAGAACTGCACCGAGACGATCGTC
>CAUZQN010000315.1:0-4549 GCA_963581605.1 uncultured Binatia bacterium (SeqCode) | reverse complement strand
GCTTCACTATCCGACCTGAACAGCCTAGTGCGGACCCGCATGCGAGGTGGTGCGGGGGCTGGGGAGGGCGACCTACCTGGCTACCCAATTAGCCTTCGGTCTATTTTGAAGCGTGTTCCTGGGCAATTTTAGCCAGCATTCTGAGCGCAGAGTTGACTGCTGCGGAATCTTTGAAAATTTTAGCTACGTCAGGCTCTAAGAGCACTAAATTTGTCCCTTGTCGATACGCTTCGTAATGCTTGCCGCGAACGCTACCTGAAAAATCGTATTCCTTACGCATCGTGTCTTGTTTATCTTCCTGACTCATATTGCCTCCGTTCCTTTGTTGATGCCGTCCGAGCACTGATAATGCGGATATGCTCTTCAGGCTCGGTATATGACACAACAAGAATGCGGTTGAGTGATGAGTGGCCAATACTGATAAACCGGAATTCCCCTACAGAATGATCTGGGTCTAGAATGGTAAGCTCCAACGGGTCTCCAAACACCGTGGCAGCTGCTGTAAAATCGACGCCGTGCTTCTCAATATTCGATTGCTCTTTGCCCGGATCCCACTCGAATTCCACTACGGCTCCAATTTAATAGGGCTTACTGCAATGCAGGAAGAATATGTCTTTCGCTGCAAAGCTTCAAGTCTCGTATCACACGTGTTAGACCGCCGTGCTGTGTAGTCTCATACCACCGGAACAGTGTTACAGGTGTTTTGAAGCAACCTGCACGAACTCAACCCGATCCCCCGCCACGATGCCCTGGCTCTGACAAAATCCCCCATTTACCTCGAGCGCGTATTTGGCAAGATGCTCGGCGGGGATTGGGGCCTCGGAGTAGGGTGTCGTGTTTTCAGCGATACTGACGATGGTATAGTCCGCAGTGATGTAGATGATATCGAGGGGGAGGGGGGTGTTTTTCATCCAAAAGGAGAGAAGCTGTTCTTGAGGAAAGAGGAACAGCATACCGCTGAACTCTGGCAGCTCATTGCGATACATGAGGCCGAGGCGGCGTTTTTCTGGGGTGTCGACAACTTCGACTATGACGTGGATCGGTTCGCTGTTTTGGGGGTGAATGACGACTTGTGGGGAAGAGGTGGAAGGGCAGGCTGGGAAGACGGCCAGCAGCAAAAGGATAAGTGTACAAGAGCGGGCGAAACGCCTTGGTTGCATGTTTTTTTTGTTATCTCGATTCCTTAATCTCAAGGAGCGCAAATAGCGTTATTTGCGCTTTGATAGTGGATCTCTTAGGCCCCTGTCAGAAGGTCGTTTATTGCATTCTCTATCGGGCGTTGGGAAAAGAGGTCTTTACTATAGAGCCAGTTGCGTCGTCTGAGTCCAATATCAATGAGGCCAGTATGGACAGATTTTGATCGGACGTTGATGGAGATGCTCCCGTCGGTCTGTGCTTGCAAGCTGCTTCTGGGTACTGACCGGTTAATGCCAGGCTTCGGTTTTCGAACGTCGTCAAGGATGAAGTACAGCCGTTCTTCAGTGGCAACAAGCCAGGTATGCTGCTTTGAGGTTTCAAAGATAAGGAGACTTTTGGCTTGTTGCGGAGATTCTTTCGAGGAGTCATAGTTCTTTGACTGCTCGATCATTTGGCGTATTTCGGGCTCGCTCCAGAACTCCCGATACCCGAGAAGGCTTTTTGCCAGACTCATACGGTTTCCTCCTCTTCGCTTTGCTCTTCTTCTCCTCCGATCTCAGTTGCCATTGCAAGCAGTCGGGGTAGAACGGTTGGCCAACCAACTCCAACAATCACACGCGCATTGACACTCTCTATATCAAACAGTTGTACGAGACCTCCGAGGTAGGCGCCAAAACCAGCCCCGAGACCCCACAACAAGATCGATTGAAGAGTGCGCCAGTTACCGAAGCCCACCCCGAGAAGACTGGATCGACCTAAAAGCAGGGTTCCAATCCAGTATGCAAATAACAAGCGCGATAAAGCTCGTTGCAAGGGCAAAGGACATGAGGCCGGGGCTATAAATGCTCCCGAACGCATCCTGAAAGATCTGCCCGACTGTGTCCATATCTGTACCGGAAGGTGTCGCTACGTCTGACTTATCCGAATATCCTATGCAGGCACCACTTTCCCCTCTTCCGTTTGAGCAACTTCCTCAGCAGCGTCGAGCGACTCCGATACGAGCTCAACCAGGTCTTTGACCTGGACATTCTCATCCAGGTTTTTGCCTTTGACTGCATCGTCCATCATGATCATGCAGTACGGACAGCCGACGGCGATGGTCTCTGGTTCAGCTTTCATGAGCTGGTCAAGGCGGGTGTAATTGATCCGCGACCCTTGGGTCTCTTCCTTCCAGACTGAGCCGCCGCCTGCGCCGCAACAGAACGTGCGCTTTTTCGACTGTTCCACGTCGTTGAGCTTGATGCCGGGTATGGCTCTGAGTGCCTCACGCGGTGCGGCATAGCGGCCATTGTGACGGCTGAGGTAACACGGATCGTGGAAGGTCGTGTTCTTGTTATTTGCAATCCGTGGGCTGATCTTGTCCCGCTTGACCAACTCTTCGATATATTCCGAGCTGTGGTAGACTTTGTAGTTTCCGCCCAGGTCCGGGTATTCGTTGGCTATGGTGTGGAAGCAGTGTGGGCACTGCGTAATGACTTCCTTGACCTTGTAGCCATTCATGGTCTGCACGTTCTGCTCGGCCAGCGTGCTGTACAAATACTCATTGCCCAGACGCCGGGCCGGATCGCCCGTGCAGCCTTCTTCTTTGCCGAGAATGGCAAAGCGCACGCCCGCTTTTTGCAGAATATTCACCATTGCGGTCGAGACCTTTTGATTGCGTTCGTCAAACGAACCTGCGCAGCCGACCCAGTACAGGACGTCGGCTTCGGGATCTTCGGCCAGCGTCTTCACGCCTAAACCTGCGGCCCAATCCGCACGTTTATCAAAACCTAGGTTCCACGGGTTGGAGTTGGTTTCCAGACCCTTAAAGACATTGACTATTTCTGGTGGAAAGCGGGCTTCCATCATCACATCGTGACGCCGCATGTCCACAATGCGTTGGATGTGTTCGATATTGACCGGACAGCCTTCTTCGCACCATCCACATGTTGTGCAGCCCCAGATGACGTCTTCGGTCGCGACCTCGTTGATCATGTCGGCGCCGTCCCACACCGGCAGTTCGATTTGTTCTTTGTTCTGCGCGTTTTGGGCTTTCACCGCGGCAAGCTGCAGCAGGAATGGGGTCTTCTGAATCAAATGCTCGCGCTGAGCCATGACCAATTTTTTTGGGTTGAGGGGTTTACCCGTGTTTACGGTTGGGCAGTTGAGGGTGCAACGACCGCATTCCAAGCAGGACGCCATGTCGAGCAGCTGTTTCCAGTTATACTCCTCGACTTGGGATACACCGAACGTTTCGGCAGTTTCAAAATCGGTAATCGGCTCCAGGCGACCGCGCGGTTTGAGATTAGTGAAGAAGATATTCACCGGAGCCAGGAAGATATGCCGCATTTTGGTAAAGGGAATCGAACCGAAAAAAGAGGTAATGATGAGCATGTGGACCCACCACACAATTTGGTGGGTGCCTTCACCCGCATCCGCCATGGCAAACACGGCAGCGAAAGCCATGCCTGCATAGGCCCAGCCTGGATGACTTTCGGGGTTGGTGTGAATACGAACGCCTTCGAGCATGAGGCCGGTCAGACCAATGAGGAGGATGAGCAGCAAGGGCAGGCCATAGCCCATGCGATTCTCGAAGTTGTCGACCATTTTTTCTTGGTCCGGACCTTCGTGGGCCGCGGGCCGTTGGACGTAACGCCGATACAGGAATAGACCGCAGGCGGTAATCAGCAAGACCCCGCAGGTGTCGAGGACCAATTTATATACTTTGTAAAAGGCACCAAAATAAAAATGCATGGGCGTGTCATGCTCCAGCGTTACCAGCCCGGTGCCTATGAATAAACCGAAAAATGCCACAAAGAGGGTCAGATGGTAGAGGCCGCCCGGTTGCTCACTCAGGACATTGCCTTGACCAAAGGCTTCGAACACAACCAGCTTGATCCGTTCCGGGATATTATCAATACGGGTGGTTGCTGCCCCGTGCCGAACCCGATTCCAGCATTCATACGCAAGATAGAGCGGCGCGCCAAAGAAGGTGGTGAGCAGCAGCATATACATAACGACTTTGCCCCCCAGTGAGATATTCCATAAAATTTCTCTGGTGACCTCTTCCATGCGCGTCCTCCTGTCCTGCTCTTAGTGTGTTCTGTCCTGCTCTTTTTTGTGTCAGCTTTGGGGCCAGGCCGCAAGGGTGTTTGTCTTTAGGCGGGGGGAATAGAAAGGAAGAAAGAGAAGGGAAAATCGTAGGGGCGATCGGCCGGTCGCCCTTACAATGTATAAGACAGATCCAGAGAGACGACGAGACGAGATCGTCTAGACGATCTCGTCGTCTTTGAGTCCGGCCAGGTCGGCCGTGGTGAGTCCCAGGAGCGCTCCCAGGATCTCTTCGTTGTGCTGGCCCAAGAGAGGCGCGGCCCGGACTTCTGCCGGAGAGTCCGACATGTGGATTGCACAGCCTGGCATGGTGAAGCTGCCC
>CAUZQN010000314.1:0-4569 GCA_963581605.1 uncultured Binatia bacterium (SeqCode) | reverse complement strand
CGCCGCCTTGATTGCCGCGCTGGGCCCGCGCTCCCTTGCCGCCCGCGCCGCATAAGGCTATCAGATGATCTTGTCCACTCTCTCAAACTCTACCGGCGGATGGGACAATCTCGAACAGTAGCGCCCACCACAGTATCCCGCCGCCACTCTGTATCGTCTGTGTCAGGATAGTCAGCAGTTGCATGCGATCCCCGACTTTCCTTGCGCTGGCTTGCACACCGAATAATGAGTTCGGCCACCGTCGCCAGGTTCCGTAATTCCAGCAGATCAGTCGTGACCAAGAACTTCCAGTAATAGTCCCGAATTTCTTTCTGAATGAGGGCGATCCCTCTCCGCGCGCTTGCCAAACGCCGGTCAGTGCGCAGCACGCCGACATAGTCCCACATCAGCCGCCGAATCTCTTCCCACGTGTGTGTCACAACGACACGCTCATTACTGCGCACGGCATGGCTTGGATTCCAGGTTGGAAAGGTCGGGCAGCCCGAGGTATCTCCCTTAAGCAGTGCCTGTGCGTGCAGAAAAACGCGCTGGGCAAACACCACGGCTTCAAGCAACGAGTTTGAGGCAAGCCGGTTGGCCCCATGCAAGCCGGTCATCGCCACCTCTCCGGCTGCGTAGAGACGCGGTATGGACGTTGCCCCATGGAGATCAACCACTACACCGCCACACAAATAGTGTGCAGCAGGCACGACGGGGATAGGATCCGTCGTCAGATCAATCCCGAATTCCAAACAGCGCTGAGAGATAGCCGGAAAGCGACGACGCAAGTAATCGGCCTCGCGGCGACGAATATCGAGCAGCACGTGCGAGAAGCCGTTCTGCTTCATTTCCGTATCAATGGCCCGGGCGACCACATCTCGTGGCGCGAGTTCAGCCCGGGGATCATACTGGGACATAAAGGGCTGCCCATCCGGCCGCTTCAGGATGGCCCCTTCTCCGCGTAGGGCTTCGGAGATAAGGAAAGATTTTGCCTGGGGGTGAAATAAACAGGTCGGATGAAACTGGAAAAATTCCATGTTCGCAATCGGCACTCCTGCTCGGTATGCCATGGCGATGCCGTCACCGGTCGCCACATCCGGATTACTCGTATACAGATACACCATTCCGGCTCCACCAGTACACAGCACGGTGACGCGGGCCGCCAAGGTTTTCACCGTATTCGTTTCTTGATCAAGGACATACGCGCCCCAGCATTCTCGTCTGGCAGCATGCCCGGTGACGAGCAGATCGATGCCGACGTGTTTTTCGAGAATCGTCACATTTGGCCGCTGCTGCACGGCAGCGATCAGGGCCCGGATAATCTCCTGACCGGTGGCATCTGCAGCGTGCAAGATACGTCGGTACGAATGTCCACCTTCAAGTCCAAGGTCGTATTCGGTCTCTTCTCCTTCGGAGCGACGTGAAAAATTCGTCCCAAGGGCAATCAATTCACGAATGCGATCCGGCCCCTCCCGGACCATTGTCTCAACAACGTCAGGATGGCACAGGCCCGCTCCAGCCACCAAGGTGTCTTGAATATGGGAAGTAAATGAATCGTCAGGACTCCACACAGAGGCAATCCCGCCTTGTGCATAGGCGCTATTACTCTCCGGCAGGCGGTCTTTGGTCACAATCGTTACGGCATAATTGTCTGAGATCTTGAGCGCGAGACTTAAGCCAGCAATGCCACTGCCGATAATGAGATAGTCTGAAGCCGTCATCAAGTAGCCCATTGCTCTCACGCGATCTTGCCTAAGTCAATATGGGACAAGTAAATTTGCCCCTCTCAAGACACATCTTTTATCCTGAAAAAACACGATGCAGCACAACTGGCACACACTGATCCGCCGGATGAGCCTCCCCCTGGTGTTCCTGGCGTCCCTGATCGGAATAGGGGCGACGTTGAGTACACCAGCGAGGGCTGATATCTACGTCTACCGGGACCGCGCCGGAGTCGTCCTCTTCACAGATACTCCTACCCGTCTACGCTACAAGGTCCACCCCCTTTTCAAATCCCGCCGCCGAAACACCTCCAGAGACAAATATTTCAAAGACAGCGTAGCATTTGATCGCCTTATTATGAGGGCCGGCCGCCGCTACAATGTTGAATTCGCCCTAGTCAAAGCTGTTATCAAAGCCGAGTCAGCTTTTAATCCCAGGGCCCTGTCTTCGGCTGGAGCCCGAGGTCTCATGCAGCTCATGCCTGCGACGGCCGCGCACCATGGTGTCACCGATATATAATCTCCCCGTGATAATATTGAGGGCGGCGTGCACCATCTGCGCTATCTCCTGGACCATTTTCATGGCAATATCTCCCTGGTACTCGCCGCTTCTAATGCCGGAGTTGGAGCAGTAACAGAGTATAAAGGGATTCCGCCTTACGTAGAAACACAAAAGTATGTACAACGTGTACTTCGCTATCGTACGGTCTATCGGCGGCGCCATGCTGCCATCTTGAAACAGACGTTCATTCGCTAACGGGAGAGACAACTGGATATGCTAGGCTTACCCAATCTGCTGAGCCTGTTACGCATCGCGCTCATTCCCTTCCTGGTGTATTGCCTCGCTGATACTGGACCAGTGTCGAGTCTCCTGGCCGCAGGTATTTTCTTCATTGCCAGTCTCACTGACTATTTCGACGGCTATCTTGCTCGGCGGCAAGGACACCTGACCCTGTTAGGAACATTTCTCGACCCCCTTGCTGATAAACTCATCGTTATGGCAGCTCTTGTTATGCTGGCTGCAGGAGATCGCTTTCCCCGTGTACCAGCTTGGATGGTCATCATCATCATCGGGCGGGAAATTGCAGTCACCGGACTACGCAGCATGGCGGCAGGAGAGGGTCTGGTATTGCCAGCCGAGCAGCTTGGCAAGTACAAGACTGTCTTCCAAATGTGTGCTCTGCACGGGCTCTTGATCCACTACCAATATGGCTACATCGATTTTCACCTGGCAGGGATGTATTTTTTATGGATCGCACTTGCCCTGGGAGTCTGGTCTGGCATTGACTATCACACCAAGGTAGCGCGTTATCTGATGGCAAAACAGCATTCTGACACTGCCTCATTTTCTGAACAGAGTCAGCATATCAACGTCTAAGAGGCCTACGTTCGGATAGTATAAGGGAGTCAAGGATGAAGGTGCTGGTGACTGGCGTTGGCGGCTTCATTGGATTTCACGTCACTAAATATCTGCTTAAACGGGGCGATACGGTTATCGGACTCGATAACCTCAATAACTATTATGATGTGAGTTTGAAAGAAGCCCGATTAGCCCGACTCAAAGACAATGAACGGTTTGGGCGATTCGAGTTTGTTCGACTCGATCTAGCTGACCGGCCAGGCATGGAAGAATTATTCATCCATCACAAGCCAGAGCGTATCGTCCACCTCGCAGCCCAGGCTGGAGTGCGGTATTCCCTGACCAACCCTCACGCCTATATTGACAGTAATATCGTCGGGTTCATGAACATTCTCGAAGGCTGTCGGCATACCAACGTGCAGCATTTGACGTATGCTTCAAGCAGCTCGGTGTATGGCGCAAATACGAGTATGCCCTTCTCCATTCATGATAACGTCGATCACCCGGTCTCTTTGTATGCAGCTTCGAAAAAAGCAAACGAACTCATGGCCCACACGTACAGCCATCTGTATAACTTGCCGACGACGGGCCTACGCTTTTTCACCGTCTATGGCCCATGGGGTCGGCCGGACATGGCGCTCTTTCTGTTCACCAAAGCCATTCTGGCTGGCGACCCGATTGACGTGTTTAATCACGGCAAGATGCAACGCGATTTCACCTATATCGATGACATTGCCGAAGGCGTCGTGCGCGTTCTCGACACCATCCCCCAAGCAAATCCCGACTGGTCAGGCATGACCCCCGATCCCGGGACAAGCAAAGCCCCGTATCGGCTGTACAATATAGGCAATCACAGTCCGGTCGAACTCCTGCATTTTATCGAAGTACTAGAAAGGACGCTTGGTCGTACAGCAGAAAAGCGCCTTCTACCCATGCAGCCAGGTGATGTGCCGGCAACGTGCGCTGATGTCGAAGATCTTATGCAGGACGTGGGTTTCCGCCCGGAAACGACAATTGAGGAGGGCATTCCACAGTTTGTGCAATGGTATCGGGAGTATTACAAGGCCTGAGGTTGGGCTCGCTGTGCCGGTTGGATTTTTTTCTGGGACGGAATTAGTTGGATGTTGTTTAGATTTCCCTCATCCATTCACACAGCAGCCCGCTCTACTGTGAGTTTTTCGAGATACCACCACCAATGTGAATGTGTGACAGACGCTCGTCTGCGCATGTCTTCCAAATCGGCCACCTGCGTCACAGCAGCATAGAACTGATGGGCATGTTTGAGGAATAGGCTATCTGCCTCCTCAAGCTGCTTTCTTGCCTTCTCACTGAGACGTTTCTCTTGTTGACTAAGTGTACTCCGGGTATCGAGGAGTTCGAGCACCTCGAAGCCACTGACCTGCGAATGGCGAACGCTAGAGCAAAAACTAGCCAGCAATCGGTCTGGCTCTTTCATGCTCCTACCTCCCGGATCGTACCGAGGAGAACGAAACCTCGTTTGACCAAGTA
>CAUZQN010000313.1:0-4570 GCA_963581605.1 uncultured Binatia bacterium (SeqCode) | reverse complement strand
CAAAACAGGAGAGTTGATTGTCGCGGAAAGCGACGGGGAACCATCAAAGGCCCCCAAGCAAGATGAGAGTCTCGTTCCCATCCGTGTTGGCATGCCGGAAGTGGAAGTCCGGCGACGAGGGAAGCGAGCTGGCGGCAGATGGAACCCTCAACGGCGAGTGTGGGAACTGCGGCACGACCGCGTCGTGGCATGAGGATGAGAAAGGAGGATCGTGCTATGAGAAAAGCATAGAGATGGAGATGCCTGGAAGTATCTACATCTAGAGACCTCAGTGCATATAGATATAGATGCATGCGCAGGCAGTATAATTATAGTTAGGTTGCATAGGAAGCATTCGTGGTTAACTCTCTACCTCCGTGGGCGACGGGCCCCGCAGAAATTCTCCAGCACGGACATGATCTGCTCGCCGAAGATTCGGATTCGAATCGCCGTCTGGCCATGATTGCGATTGATAACTCCGTCGAATTAATTATTAAGACGTATTTGGGTCTACCGAAACGAATTACCGGATTGACGATAAGTCGGAAAGAATATCGAGAATTGTCAGAAAACTTTCCGGCACTACTAGACGCGCTTGAAGTACATGCAAAGGAGAAGATCTCAGGAATAGATTTAGGCGAAATCGAGTGGTATCACCGATCGGGATACTCCCAGACAAGGCGCGCGAGATATACGGGATACCTGAGGGTTTTGAGGCGTGGACGGCTTTGGCGATCGGCTATAAGGGAGACCCGATGAGTCTTCCCGATCAGTTAAGGGAACGCGATCTAGCGCCGAGGCAACGTAAGCCGTTGCGTGAGTTTGTCTTCAGCGGGAAGTGAGAGAATCCCTCTCCGTTGGTTTTAAACAGGTGGCACCTAACAATAGATTGCAGCCGACCACTTACAGCGGCGGCTGAACCCAAGCGTTATGCCTTATCGAATTTGGAGACTAAGAATATGGCGAGTGTATCCGAACGACGGAAGCTCAAAGGTGTCGACTTCGTGGTCGACGAAGATGGGGAGAAGCAGGCTGTCCTGATTGACCTGAAGCGAAACCGTGCTCTGTGGGAGGATTTTTACGACACGGTACTCGCAAAGGAGCGTGAGGGCGAGCCCCGGGAAACGCTGGAGGAAGTGGCGCGGAGGATTCGCGGGAGGGGTTAGTACCGAGGTGCCGGATTACTTCTGCTCGCTCGGTCCGCCGAGAACTTGAGCGGTTATCCCGTGTCCTTGCCTCGCGGTTGATACTCACCAGGTCCGGCTCTATTGCTATGTCTTGATGACCAACTACTTCCATCTCGTAGTCGAGACTCCCCCATGCCAACCTGTCCACCCTTTATGCGCCAGTTCAATCTCTTGTTATAGTGGCTATTTCAATCGAGACCATGGCCGGGGGCCCTGTGTATCAAGACCGCTTCAAATTTGAAGACCTCCCAAGAGTACGAGAAGCCAGAGTGTAGATCTGACCCTCGTCCCCTACTGGGAGGCGTCGCTCCATTAATTCTAGTGGTAGGGGTTATAATGGTGCTGCAGGTTGTGGTGGTAGCGCTGGTGGCGCCGCTGGTGGCGCCGCTGCTGGCGGTGGTGGGAATAGCTCCCATTCCAGCCGTACGGTGCAACGTAGTGGCGCAGCTCATGCCGGAAATTCTCCCAGCCGTGGGCGTTATAGTGTTGACGGCGATGAGAGTTGTGATGGCCCCCGTCGTAGTCAGAGGCTGAGCTCGTCAGCGGGGCGGCCAGCAACAGCCCGACCACGGATGCCCCCACCAGAAACGATTTCATCAAGAACGTGTGCTTTTTCATCAGTGCTGTCTCCTTTGGTGTTGTACCGAGGGGCAGCCCCCTCAGCGAGCTCCGGTGTCCATCGTGCGACCGGTTTTGTTACTATAGTCGCGGGGGGATGCCAAAGCGTTTCAGCCGCAGGGCGCGCGACAATTCTTTCCCTGATCTCGTCTTTTTTTACCGTCGTATGGTTGTCCCTGAAACGCTTTGCCTCAGAGAGGAGACTCTATTCATATGGGGCGGGACTGGAGCCGGTTCGACGGCTGGGATGAGATGGCCGAGATGTATATTCGAGAAGCACACCAACTCAAGGACCGGAGTGAAACCGCCCTGGCCGAGAGTAAGTTTTGCGCGGCTTATGAGGTCTTGGCTCGCAATTGCCTGGGGCCTATCAAGGGGCATTGCGTGGGCAGACTACTGGGGAGCGGCGCAGATGCCGAAGATGTGGCCCAGGAAGTGTTTGAAGGCGTCTGGAAGTCCCTGCCCCAATTCGATGGCAGAGCGAGCATCCGGACGTGGCTGTTCACGATTGCCCACCACAAGTGCGCCGATGCGCTGAGAAAGATGGGCCGTACAGTTACGCTGGAAGACGATAATCAAAATGGAGAGACGGATCCCTTGCCTGTCCGTCGGGCTGACGGCGGCCAGCGAGAACTGCGCGATTGGCTGAACCGGGGATTGGCGAAGCTGAGTCACGAGGACCGGGATGTGTTGCTCATGAGTTTTGTGGCTGAACTGGAGCCCCAGGAAATCGCTCAGCAGCTCGGCGTGACACCAGGCGGTGTCCGCACACGGCGCAAACGGGCGCTCGGCCGTTTGCGGGAGGTTATTGGGTATGAAGGATGAGAAAAGCTTAGCAGAGGAAAACGAAGACCAAGAGCTTATAGACGCTTTGTCTCAGCTCCAAGAGGAAGCCGAGCAGACGTCTCCCGAGTTGCTGGCCCGGGTGCTCGCCTACCCGCAAAAGCATCCCCTTTTCGCTGAAGTCCGGCCGTCTGTCTCGCGCTGGAAGCGCTGGCTTGGCATGCTGCAAGAGGTGCTCTCTCGTGTGCTCACCCCCCGTATTTCCATGCCGCTTGCCGTGCCGATCGGAGCGGCGGCAGCACTGCTGTTTCTCCTGCCTGTGTGGGGACCGAAGGGGAGTCAGCCGGCATCCCTCCAGCCTGCCCAATTCGTATATACTGGCGGGCCGACGCCGTACCAGCCCGTCGGTTACTTCCGAGACCCTGCCCAAGAAAAAACGGCGATTACGGCTACCACCGCGGCATTTTTCGAAGCGTGGAATGCGCACGACTCTGTTCGCCTGGTGAGCTATCTGGCCCGCGACGTAGATCGCATCACCTCGGGCGGGAACAGAACCCAAGATGTGATTAGCCTCAAGGCAGTCTATGACGGCCGATTTCAGGAAGAAAGATACAAAAGCAGCACCCATAACGTCTTGGATTGTCACGTTCGCCTGCTTACCCCGACTGTCGCGATTGCTGATGTCAAAACGGTACTCTCCGGTATCCAAAGGAAGAAAGGGGGAGAGGAGTCTCCCCGCCCGCTTATCGCGACGTTTGTGCTCGTCAAAGAGATGGACCAGTGGCGCATTACCGCCATCCGGGCCAGTAAGGTCTCCCGTGAGAAACTCGACAAGTTGTATGCGCAGCGAACAACACCGCCCTACACGCGTGCGTCTTAACGTTGTCCGCGTCGCGGACCCGACCATACTCCAGCGCATCTACCAGTTTCGGGTTCAAGTCTGGTCGACGGTGCCTGGGGTGCAGTCGGACACCTTTCCGGATGGCAGGTGGCAGGACGCGCACGACGCGCATGCCCGACACTGGGCTATTTTCGACGAAAACGACATCGTGGGCGCGGCCCGGCTGTGTATCCATCGAGATCTGGGTGACGTTCCTGATGCCCATTTGTTCCGGGATATAGATGTGTCTCTTCCCCTCCCTATCGCCTCGATAAATCGTGTGGTGGTCCATCCCAAAGTGCGTGGTCGGGGGCTCGCACGGCAACTCGATCAAGTGCGATTAGAGCAAGCCGTTCGTCTTGGCTGCCGCAGTGTGGTGGGGTGTTGGACTCAGGTTTCGGGGGAGCGACGCTGGCAAGCCCTTGAGCGCCAGGGGTTTCGGTCGGTGAATGGCGGAATCCTGTTGCCGGATACACCTTTTGGGCCATCAATTCCTCTCGCCCTATCTTGGCGGTTGAGGGTCACTCCTTTAATTGAGTAAAGATCTGAACATCCCCCTCTATTCCCCCTCTTCTTATCTGCTCTCCCTTCCCAAGCCCTTCATAAACGAGGGGTACCTCCCCCTATGGTCATACTATTGGATAAAATTGTGGGTCGAATTGAACAAAATACTCCCCGTATTCTCTTTGACGAAAAAACTATAACATGTTTTAAGTTTATAACCTGTTATGCATGGAAGATGCAAAAGATTGGGCAGAAACAGGGGATTTTGTGGAAACTTGGAAAGTTCGAAAGGAAACTGTACTGAATGGAGCAGAGACACAAGGGCCTGACCGACCGTCTGGTCGAGAGATATGTCCGTTTTCTGTGGCGACATCGCCCAGCCGTGTTGTCCCTCCTGGGAGCGATTACCGTCTTCTGGGCGTTTCAAATCCCCCGGGTTGAGATGTATAGCCAGTTTTCCGATCTGCTGCCTCAGCAACATCCGTATATTCAAGCCTATAACCATCACAAAGCCCTCTTTGGTGGAGCCGCCAACGTTCTGACCATGGTGCTGCGAGTAAAAGACGGCGATATTTTCACCAAAGAAACGCTGGAAAAAGTCAAACTGCTCACCGAACAA
>CAUZQN010000312.1:0-4581 GCA_963581605.1 uncultured Binatia bacterium (SeqCode) | reverse complement strand
GCCGGCCTGTATGGCCGTATCCTCAGAGAGCACAAACTTGCGCCGGCAAATATAATCGGCTTCTCGCTAGGAGGCTGGATAGCGGCTGAAATGGCGGCCTGTAACGCGGCACAGTTGCGGCGTTTGGTCTTAGTCGCACCCTTTGGGATACGTCCTCCAGAGGGCGATATCTGCGATATGTTTCAGGTCACGGCCAAGGCCTACCTGGATACCGGCGTGCACAATATTGAAGGTACGCCCGAGTTCGCAAAACTGTATGGCGGCGAGCCGAACCCGGAACAGTTTGAAGCCTGGGAAGAAGCCCGGGCCGAAAGTGCGCGTATTGCCTGGGTGCCGTATATGTTTAACCCGAGCTTAGCCCCCCTGCTCGAATGCAGCGATACCGTCCAGACTTTGATCATTTGGGGTAAAGAGGACCACATCGCGCCGGTGAGCGCGGCTGAGGTCTACCATAAGTCTATCGCCGGGTCGGAACTGGTCGTTCTGGATGGGTGTGGCCACCGTCCCGAGGTTGAGCAGGCTGATACGTTTGTTGCGAAGCTGCGCAGCTTCCTGGTCTAGCACTCTTGCCATGCCTTCACTCGTAGTGAGGGCATGGCGTAACGGCTGATCTTCTCATCTTGTGATCTTGTAATCTCCTCATCTTGGGTTCGTCCTTCTACCGATGGTGTGCATCCTTTATAGTTCGCTGGTGACAATGCTCTACCACTAGGCTTTTCCTCTGAACGTTCAGATTCGTGGTGATGCAACGCATCGGTACGGTACTGGGGCAAGGGGCGAGGAGCGGTGGCCGTGTCTGGTGCGTCTGATGCCGGAGCGGTTTTTTCTAGTGCGTGGGGGGAGGAGAAAGCGATGGAAGACGGGAGCAAGGCGGAAGCAAGGCGGAAGTGGAACGGGCTGAGAAGCTGGGGAGTCTGTACAAAAAGCTGAGGCAAGCAAGATCTCAAACTGGATCTCAAACTGAATCGAGTGACCGGAAATACCCAGAACGCGCGCATGAGACACTAAGCCGGAACGGACCCGTCGAGCCGGTCTCTTCTCTCGCGTCTCAATTCAATCCCTCTACACTTCTGCAGGTGGCATTTGCTCATGTGACTGATGCGGTTGTCATTGTTGATGCTGATGCAACCGTGTGCGGCCTCAATCCGGTCGCTGAGCGGTTGACCGGCTGGACGGAACAGGCAGCCTGGGGGCGTGGTGTGGCTGAGGTGATCTGCCTACTCGCACCACTAGAATCGCATAGCACCGCTAGGCTGATTCCTCGGGTTCTGCACAGCGGGGAGCCGGTCTCTCTTGCGGACCAGAGCATCCTGGTGCAGCGAACCGGGGAACCCCTGCCCGTGGTTGGGCGCATTGTCCCTATTGCAGATAAGGCCGGGCCACCCCAAGGAGCCATGCTGCTCTTTCGAGACGCCTCTGAGCGACAGCGCATCGAGGGCGAACTCCTGTCTGCAAAGGAGGAGGCTGAGGCGGCTAACCGCACCAAGACGGAGTTTTTGGCCACCATGTCGCATGAACTCCGTACTCCGCTGAGTATCGTGCTCGGTTATACGGAATTGCTGGCTGAGGGAGAATTCGGCCGCTTGCTCGACGCTCAGGCCGACACCTTACAGCGGATCACACGCAGCGCACACGAACTGCTCGATTTGATTACTGCCGTGCTGGATGTTGGGCGTTTGGACACGGGCCAGATGCCAGTAGATATGAAAGAGATCAACCCGTCTGATTTACTGCAAGAGGTCAAAACAGAAACGCAAGACCTGGAAAAACAATCTGGACTCAAGGTTGTCTGGAGAGTGAATCCGGATCTGCCCATCATTCATACTGACCCCTGGAAATTAAAAGTGATTGTGAAAAATTTAATCGGCAATGCGGTCAAGTTTACTGAGTCAGGCGAAGTGAAAATCGATGCCCAGGCCAGCGGGGAAGGTGTTGAGATCCGAGTTGAGGATACCGGGATAGGCATTCCCCAAGATTCGCTCGCGGAGATTGTCGAGCCTTTTCGGCAGCTTAAAAATTCGTCAACACGACATTTGAACGGGACGGGGCTGGGTTTACACATGGTCAAACGGCTGCTCGACCTCGTCGGCGGACAGGTCGCGGTAGAAAGCGAAGTCGGACGCGGTTCGACCTTCTGTGTCTGGGTCCGACCCAACCTAACAAACTCGGTTAAAACGATACAGAAGATACGGATGTATCCTCCTAGACCTAGAGGGTGTTTGGAAAGTCGCGGTACACGTCATTGCGAGCGAAGCGAAGCAATCTGTAACGGGAAAAGAGATTGCTTCGTCGCCTAGGGCTCCTCGCAATGACACATCCTCACCCTTTTCCAAACAGCCTCTATACACAATACCAAACAAAACATTATCGATATCACCGATAGGACGTATATTCCCGCCCGAAGGCTTCTCTGGCAACAATGCCCTTCATAATCTCGGGCGTTCCATCCCCGATTTCGAGCCCGACGACATCCCGCCAGCGCTGTTCTAGCGGGACGTCCATACTATAGCCGTAATGGCCGTGCAAGATCATACAGGCGTGTATGGCTTCGGCCGACACCTTGGGACCTAGCCATTTGGCCATGGCCGCCTCTTTGGTGTGCTTGAGGCCCTGGTCCTTTAACCACAGGCATTTGTATGACACCAGGCGCGCCGATTCGAGCATGGTCAAATGCTCGGCGACTTGAAACGCGACGCCCTCGAACGTGGCCAACGGCTTGCCAAAGACCTGCCGGCCCTTGGTGTACTCAATCGTTTCATCAATGGATTGCTGCGCGGCACCGACGCAGGCCAGGCCGATGATTGCGCGGTTGAAGTCAAAGGCAACCATGGCTTGATAAAAGCCTTTGCCCTCTTCGCCGACCAGGTTACGGGCGGGAATGCGGACGCCGTCAAAAAATAATGATCCGCGTTGGGTCAAACGTTCCCCTGGAGACTGGTACACCTGGCGGGTTACGCCCGGCGCATCGAGCGGCACGAGAAAGGCCGATACGCCGCCTGCGCCGGTGTCTCCAGTACGTGCAAACACAATGCAGGCATCCGCATAGCCGGCAAACGTAATCGAGGCTTTCTCTCCGCTGATGATATAGTTGTCGCCCGTTTTTTCAGCACGGGTGGCGATATTGGCAGCGTCTGAACCTGCGTTTGGCTCAGTCAAACCAAAGGCAATAATGGCATCGCCGGTGGCGTGTTGGGTCAACCATTCAGCCTGCACCTCGGGCTGGGCATAATCCGCTAACAGCTCCGAGGCAATGAGGCCGAGTTGGATAAATAAACTGTAGTTAAAATCTCCCCGCGACAGTTCTTCGGTCATCAGCCCGCAGGTGACGTAGTCGGCCATCAGCCCGCCGAATTTCTCAGGTACGCGTAAACCCAATATCCCCAATTGAGCCGCTTCTTTAATGAGTGCGCGCGGAATGTTCTCGCCGCGGTCCCAGCGATGGTAATTGGGCGCGAGTTTGTCTTTGGCGTATTGGCGCAGGGTTTGTTGCAGCAAGAGCTGGTCTTCTGTGAAGGTAAAGTCCATACGCAGTATCCTTATGGATTGAAAGAGATGAATTGAAAGAATGCGGCTTATGGTACGGGCCGGGCTGAGACCGTGCAAGGTGGAGTGTGTTCCCGGCCGCCTCTACTGAAACCGAGATAATGACCGCTGCAAGAAAGAGACAGGCAGAAGACGGATTGCACGTTTGAGGCGCCCGGTCTGAAGGAGCAGCACCACGAGCGTGATCCAGAACACATGCACGCCGATAGCGGCAACCCAAAGAAACCAGGCCAGCTTTTGAAAGATGGCAGCCGCCAGAATAAAGATCGAATAGTCGCGACTGACCAAGCCGGCAACCATCTTTTGGAGCAGCTGGTCTTGCCACGTCGTCGACTGGTCCTCGAACGTGTCCGTCTTCTGTGCGATCAGGACACACGGAAAAGAAAAAACGGTTCCAGCCGCCAGCAGGCCGCCGAGAAAAAGGGCCGATTGTATTTCTCCTTGTGTCCAGACCGCAAAGCCGAGCCCGAGGAAGGTTGCAATATGCACGATTGTATCGAGCGTGATATCGAGCCATGCTCCAAACGGCGATTCGAGGAATTTCATGCGAGCGACTTCCCCGTCAACGCAGTCGACTATGGCGGACAGCTGTAAAAGCAGCGCCCCCAGCACGAAGCCCCAATAGCCTGCTTGAAAAAAACACGCAGCGCCGAGCAGACCGATGAGACAAGACAGCAGCGTGATCTGGTTCGGGCTGAGAGACGTACGCAGGAACAGCCGGGTCAAGGAGCGGGAGAGGGTTCGATTCAGATAGGTATCAACAAAACCGTCTCGCGGGTTCTGTAATGAGCGCAGGAGGATGTCTTCGCCCATCTGCACAGAGTCTGAAGAGGAGAGTTTATAGACTGAATGAGACGCCGCGGAAAACTCCGCGATCTTTTCCGCAGAGCCCGTTTCTTTTGCTGAGCCTTTGGCTGCTTGGATTCGGGCGGCGAGTCTGAGCGCGGACCCGTCGCGCGGACCTAGGAACAGGGCATAGGTTCCGTTCTGTGCCTTGACTCCCCATGTCTCTCCTGATTTTGCCGTCCGGTCGAGTTC
>CAUZQN010000311.1:0-4583 GCA_963581605.1 uncultured Binatia bacterium (SeqCode) | reverse complement strand
TGGGATGGGTCTCGGTGGGAGCAGTTCAAGTCTGCTGACAGGCTGGCTACTGGAACACGCCGGCACAACTGCGCCCTATCTTGCCGGTGGTATCGGGGCACTGACGCTGACGCTCTTCCTGCCGCGTCTGCTCCCCCTGCCCGATCAACCTGCCCAACCTGCTGAATCTGCCTCGCAGGCAGGTAAGTAGAAACGCGGCACGGCTACTCTTGCCCTCCGCCTGCACTACGCTGATCTTTTTTCCGCTATAACCATCCGCGTGGACGCACGGTTCTCTGGCGCTCCTACAGTTGGCGTCACCGATCCAAGCGGCAAACAGACGGAAAAACAACTCCCCTCTCCCAGTGTACTTTTCACATCAATATGTCCACCGTGGGCTTCGACCAGTTCTTTACTAATAAACATGCCGAGCCCCATGCCTTCATGATAGCCATTTTTCGTGCCCCGCCGGAATTTCTGAAACAGATCGGACAGGGCCGCTTCGGCAATACCCGGACCCGTATCCTCCACGGGGACTACAATCGCTCCGTCATCGGCACATGTCCTGAGCGTAACGCAGCCCGATTCAGGCGTAAACTTAAGCGCGTTATGCAGCAGATTGGTAACAACGCGCTCTAAGGCCAGAGGGTCGCCTAAGATCTGCGGCAAGTCGGGTTGCAAGGCAAAGGTCAGAACGATATTGCGCCGTCTCGCTTCAGTTTCGTAACGTTGGCCCACGAGTTGGACAACATCATTCAGCAGCAGTGATTCTTTCGTCAGCGTGAGCTGGCCTGCCTCAATTTTTGAGAAATTGAGATAGTTCACGACCAGGGAATGTACCGTGAACGCATTAATGCGAATTCGCTCGAGGACACCCTTTTCTTCCGCCCTCCCCTGTTCGCCCATCTCCTCTAGCAGCAGATCGGTATAGCCGAGGATAACGCCTAAGGGATTTTTGATATCGTGACTGAGCATGGCAATAAACTCAGTCCGCTGCCGTTCACGCTCTTTCTTAGCCGACAGGTCCCGGCACGTCGCATGCAGCCCCGTGGGCTTGCCAGCTTTATCCCGGATATACCGCAGCTGACACTCGACTGGGACAACGTCTTCGTCTTTTCGCACGAGTTCTAATTCAAACGTAGGTGCAACGGACTCCCCTTGCTGGGCTTTTCGGGACCGATCTTCAATCAGCATCGTCGAGGTCGGGGTAAGAAATTGAGTCACCGGCTTGCCAACAAGCTCGTCTCGACTCCAGCCCAGCATGTGCATGCTTGTTTTATTGACGTTGGTGATGCAGCCATCCAACGAGAGCGTTGCGATTCCGTCGCACGCCTCCTCGAAAAGGTTACGGTAATACTCCTCACTCTCACGCAGCTGGGCTGGGTTGTCATTCACAATCAAGAGGGTAGGCGGATCGGGTTGTGGCATGCTGGAGTGTGTCCCTAACTGTCTAAGCGGGCTATCGGGAGTTCGCCGCCATCATTGAGTCCATGTTTTTCCTAAGAGAGGGCCCCCCTAGGCAAGGCAACACCCACGGGCAAACGGTAGTCTCCCCACAGGGGCTGTTTTCAATACGCGGATAGAGGGAGAGGAAAGGCAGGCGATGCTGACGGCTTCAGGAAAATATGGCTATTTCGGCCAGCGGGTGAAGTCCACCTCTATAGTGGAGGAGTCGGCTGAGGCGTCGATTTTGCTCTTAATATATCGCTTGATAGCTGCTCGAGTCGGAGGAAAAAGCAGGCTAAAACCAACGAAGTCGGTTATAATCCCAGGGGTAATTAAGAGGAGCCCGGCGGCCAGAATGAGGACACCATCGATGAGTTCTCCGGTTGGCGCAATGCCTTGCTGTATGTTTTCCTGCATCTGTCGCCACGTCCGCCAGCCCTCAATCCGGGCGAGCTGAGCACCGACAACACCAGTACCCACGACCACGAGAATCGTCATCCCGACGCCAAGATAACTCCCGACCTGAAGCAGCACATACAGCTCAGCAAGAGGAAGGAGGGTAAACAATAAGACCAGACGAAAAAACATGGCTCACTCGGACAGCGGCTAGCACAGCCTCATCGCACGACGGTCAGCGACGGTCAGGCATGAGGTTGCGTGTGAACGGCAACCCAAAAACGAGGATTGCAGTCCCCAAGCCAAGCCAGATCAGATTACCCTGGACTAGCCCCATACCAATCATGGCAGCCCCCCACAGAGCAATAAGAACACACAGCATTGCCTGTATGAAGAAGGAATTCATTCGTACACTGCTCCTTTGCTTTTCCACCTTTTCTTCATAGAATCCAGAGTACCCGCAGGCAAGCCCCTGTCAATAAAAAACAATGCGGCAATGAGAATTGAACTATGAGAAGCAACCCCGAGTTGAGAGCTTCTGACCGGCCCAAGGTTTCGGTACCAGTGTGAGAGTGAGGGGTAAGCGAGCAGAAGCGCGTTTCTGTCTTATGTCTATGATTACGACAGCGGCGTATCTGTTTTCTGAGGCTGTGCCACGGATAAGGCGTCGAACCGGTGCTCAACCAACGCGTCCGCACGCGCCAAGAGCGCTTCATCATTGGTGAACTTCTCGACCATATAGCTGAGATCGCTCAGATCGTGGATGAGGAGTTTCACCGCTTGGTCGCGCACCATCCGCTCACGGACAACGTGCAGGAGATCAACAACAACATCCTCAAGCTCTGAGCTTTCAACATCGATCGCCATCTCAAACGCCCGTTCAACGGATATCTTCTCCCTCGCTTCACGGCCATAGACATTGAGCAAGGACCGCAGCCGTACGACCGTCGAGGGGTCGAACCACACCTTGCTACTCTCCCCGACATCGGGATCGTTTTCGATCACGCCTTCTACAAGTGCGAGAGCGCCCAGGTGGCTCGCCTCGTGCCGAGCCATGCCGAACCAAAATTTACGCAGTTCTTCTTGGGCCTGAAATGCACGCGTAAACTGCATATAGAGGGCCATGGTTTTTTTTTCGAGGTTGACGGCTGTGCGGAGAATATCCTTCACCGTTGTCCGTTGCGGACGGCGCCGCAAATCCGCTCGCTCTACCATGCTTCTCTCTTAGCAAAAGGGAGAGAGAGAAAAAATAGGGGCCTCACGGAACGAGGCAGCTCACCCGCGCCGTTCAATCTGATTGAGCAGGTCTGGTCGATCAAGGTGGTTTTACAACACGATCTTCTGCTGCGTCATGGTTACACCCTTCTCAGGGTCTAAGGTCACCACCGCTACGCTGCCACCGTCGTCTACACCCATATATAGGGGGGCCGGGGTACCGGGATAACACGACGTTGTGGACCCCTGACTCAGGTCATTGAAGAGATGCACATGGCCCATGGCAAGGTAGTCAAGACCTGAGTGTTCGATCTCTTCGGGTGTAACCGGTGAAGACCGCTGGAAGCCGCCGTCTTCCTCGACAAAATAGCCATGCGCCATGCCGATGTGCCACCAATCTTCCTGACGTGTCGGAACGCCGGCAAGCGGGCGAAAAGCCGGATCGTGCTCGACCAGACCCTTGCCCCACACCGTTGCCTGCAGTTCCGGGAATGCGATAGTCCGCCCGTCTTCTTCAGTCAACGTATGCACATGCGGTCCAGCCAGGGTAAAGTCGGTTTTCTTGTAAATGGAGCGGTGGTCGTAACAGTCATGATTGCCAGGGATGAGAATCACCGGACAGGGCGTACGGCGCAACTCCGCATTGACAAATTCAATACCAGATTCCGGCACCCGATTTGAGTCAAACAAATCTCCCGCGATGAGGAAGAGATCCGCCTTTTTCTCGCAGACCATATCTACAACCTTCCGAAAGGCGTCTTGAATCCGGCGGCGGTAGGAGAGACCTTCCTCGCCCCGCCCAAAGGTATCGCTTTCGAGGTGGACATCAGAGGTGTGAATAAGTGTGAGGGCTGGTTTCGCCATGCAAACTCCTTTAGGTCGATGCATTCTCTGCGAGAGATGCTCTCAGGGGTAGAATCACAGTTGCACTGCCGGGCGTCAGACGCGCTCCCTGTCCGTTCTCAATCCAGACCTCGCACTCGACATAGCCCGCGTCTTGTTCATTTTGCTCTCGCCATTTTTTGGTAACTCTGCCTTTACACACCAGGGGCTCATTCACATAGGCAATATCACGGTTGGCATAGGACAGCTTTTTCAGCACTCCATCCGCGCCGATCCAACGCGTGAGAAGCTGCGATAAAAACGCGCCACGCAACGGCCCGTGCACAACGATATCACGGTATCCTTCACCCTGGGTGTAATCTTTATCAAAATGGATACGCTGCGGATTCCAGGTGATACTGCTATAGAGAAAGAGCAAGGTGTTGGATGGGGTCTTCTCCAGAGAAGGCAGCGGCATGCCTTCTGTCACGTCTTCAAAATAGAGTTGTTGTCCTGCGGTCATAGGTTTCCCTTTAGCGTAAGATAGAAGCCCCTTTTTCAATGAGCACCAGAGCATCGTGCTGATTGGTATAACGCGTCTCTCGGACGACAAAGATCAACGCACCCGAACGCCCCTCTTTCTGGTAGATGTCAACGATCTTACTCCGCGCGGTCAGCGTATCGCCCACACGAATCGGCACAAAAAACTCGATTTCAGTCCCACC
>CAUZQN010000310.1:0-4590 GCA_963581605.1 uncultured Binatia bacterium (SeqCode) | reverse complement strand
TTGACCATGACACCGCCTCACTTGTGGCTGCCGAATTCGAGTACACGGTTGAGAACGTCGCCTTTGATGTCGACTCGGTTTTGGAAGACGAACATGAAGCCTCAGAAGACGAGGGGGAACTCGAAACCCGCCCCCCGGTTGTGACCATCATGGGGCATGTTGACCATGGGAAAACGTCGCTGTTGGACAAGATCCGGGAAACCAATGTCACTGCCCATGAACAGGGAGGGATTACGCAACACATTGGTGCGTATAGCGTGCCAGTCGCAGACCGGAGTGTCACTTTTTTAGATACCCCCGGGCATGAGGCCTTTACGTCCATGCGTGCGCGTGGGGCAAAGGCAACCGATATTGTCACTCTGGTTGTTGCTGCGGATGATGGGGTGATGCCTCAGACTATCGAGGCCATCAATCATGCTCGGGCTGCTGAAGTTCCCATGATCGTAGCAGTCAACAAGATTGATAAGCCCGGAGCCGATGTTGACCGGGTGAAACGAGAGTTACTGTCGCATGGGCTGATTGCCGAGGATATGGGCGGAGACGCGATTTTTGTTCCGGTTTCGGCCATGACTGGAGAAGGCATTGAACACCTCCTCGAGATGATTCTGCTTCAGACCGACGTCATGGAGTTGCGGGCCAATCCAGATAAAGCGGCTAGGGGAGTAGTCATTGAAGCGCAGCTTGACAAAGGACGTGGGCCTGTTGCGACCGTTCTTGTCCAAGAGGGCACGCTAAAGATTGGCGATCCTTTTGTGTGTGGAGCGGAACATGGTCGCGTCCGGGCAATGGTCGATAGCCAAGGGGATAAGGTGGAGATTGCATCACCTTCTATGCCGGTGGAAGTCCTTGGCCTCACCGGGGTCCCTGAGGCCGGGGATACGTTTGTTTCCCTCGCCGATGATGCCAAGGGGCGACAGATTGCAGAACATCGGCGCGCGAAGCGGCGCGAGATGGAGTTGACGAAGAGTAGTCGAACGTCACTCGAGGATTTCTACAAACAGACGCAGGCCGGGGAAGTGAAGGAGTTGCGCGTTATCATCAAAGCTGATGTCCATGGCTCAGCCGAAGCTGTGCGGGACGCTCTCTCTCGCTTGTCCACAGATGAGGTAAAGTTAATAGTTTTACACGCGTCTGTCGGGGGTATTTCTGAATCTGACGTGCTCCTGGCCTCTGCTTCAAAGGGGGTTATTATTGGATTTAATGTCCGTCCTGAGACAAAGGCAGCCCGGCTAGCCGATCGAGAAGGGATCGACCTACGGCTGTACGGTATCATTTATGAGGCGATCGCCGAGGTCCGTGCCGCTATGGAAGGGCTGCTTGCCCCGACCTATAAAGAAAACCCGCTGGGCCGAGCAGAGGTGCGAGAGGTCTTTTCCGTTTCAAAAATCGGACTGGTCGCTGGATGTATGGTTGTGGAGGGCAAGATCAATCGTGGGGCACAAGTTCGCGTTGTTCGGGATCACGCGGTTGTGCATGATGGACGCCTCTCGACCCTGCGCCGCTTCAAGGATGATGTCCGAGAGGTAACTGCCGGGACTGAATGTGGTGCGAGTGTCGAAAATTTCCAAGATGTCAAAGCCGGCGATATTTTAGAGGTCTATGAGCTGGAAGAAGTTGCGCGGCGTCTTGATGACCCACGCTCCCAAGAAGTCGAACAACGGGCACCGTAGTTGTTGGGCGAAGAAGAAGGGCGACGAGGCCAGGCCACAGATCTGTTCTCCCACATTTCCCCTCTCTTCTTCCCGAATCGAGCTGTAGACGATGGTTGTGGGTGTACTCCGGCTCACTCTATACATTCCGGACAGTCACTCTCTTAAAGAGAAACGGGGAGTTATCCGAAAGATTAAAAGTCGAGTTCGGAACGAATTCAACGTCTCAATTGCGGAATGTGCGGAGCAAGATCTGTGGCAAAAAATTGTTCTTGGCATTTGCCAAGTCAGTTCTGACCACGCCTATATAGAAGGAACTTTACGGGCGGTAGCGGATTTTATTGATCGCCTCCATATAGTGCAAATGGGTGAGGAAGAAGTAGAAGTACTGCACTTCTAGCGTCGTATCGGTCGCCCAGTTGAACGAGTCGAACAGTCTGTCTTTAATGTTGACTAGCATTTGTCAAATGATTGCTGAATGCGTGGACAAACAGGCTCGCGGGTGAGCAGGTTGGCTTTCTTGCCGTCCAAAGAGTAGGTATGTGTTTGAAAAGTAACAGTCCTGAAGTGTTGAGGTCATGCCTTCCCGACGTTCAGAACGCGTGAGCGGCCTCTTGCTTCATGCGGTCGCCGACATCTTGTTGCGGGAAGTAAAAGATCCCCGAGTCAGTGGGATAACTGTGACAGCCGCACGGATGAGTCCAGATCTTCGAACGGCTCGAATTTTCTTTCGAACCTTACAGGAGGCGAAGCACGCGGCCGCTCTTGACGGTCTCCAGAGCGCTACGAGCTATATTCGTCGCCAGATCGCTGCACGTTTGCGACTCCGTTATACGCCGGCGATTGAATTTTTCTATGATAATACGTTCGACGAGGTGAGCCATCTGGAAAATCTTTTTCACAAAATCAAACAGGAAGAGTACTAGTGCCCACACTCGATGGAATCCTGCTTGTCGATAAGCCCGAAGGATATTCGTCTGCCGAAGTGGTTCGGGTCCTCAAAAAGGCTCGGCACGTCAAGAAAATCGGTCATCTGGGTACGCTTGATCCATTTGCGAGTGGCCTCTTGCCGATCTGTATTGGAGCTGGGACCAAGCTGTCACCATTTCTCATGACAGCGCGTAAATCCTATGAAGGAACGCTGCAACTCGGGGTTGAAACAGATACCTTGGACTGTACGGGAACGGTCACTCGTACGGTTCCAGTCCCTCCGAATTGGACGACGACACTTCAGGAAATGGAGCGGCGGTTTAGCGGGGAATATTGGCAAACCCCCCCGATGTATTCTGCGCTTAAGCGCAACGGCGTCCCTCTATATAAATTAGCCCGGCGAGGCCTTGAGGTAGAACGTGAGCCGCGTAAGGTGCACCTCTCTCATCTTACCTTGACACAAGGCGATGCTGATAGCATCCATTTTTCTGTTTCTTGCTCAAAAGGGACGTATATTCGTGTGCTGGCTGCGGATCTGGCTGCGACTCTGAATTGCGTCGCCCATGTGACGCGACTGCGACGGACGGCCTTTGGTTCGTATGGCATTGATCAGGCCGTTCCCCTCTCCCTGCTTAAAGATCCAGAGATGGCATCGGCTCTCCCTCTGCTGTCGTTAGTCCAAGCCACGCAGGGCTATCGTACCTTCTCATTGCCCGCTCAGGCTGTGGCTCTTCTCCGACAGGGTCAACAATCGGTTTTGCAGGAGTTGCCGACGGCGTCTGATCCTACGGAGACGGTTCGGATCCTTGGTCCGAATAAAGAACTGATTGCATTCGTTGGGCAACACGAAGGATCCTGGCGACTCGTTCGAGTCCTTTAACTTTACACAAAGAAAACAGCGTGTTAAAAACGCAAAAAGGAAAATGAAGGAGAAAGAATGGATATTCAGGAGGTTGAACAGAAAAGCGAGACCATCAGCCAGTTTCGGGTGCATGACACCGATACTGGATCGCCCGAAGTGCAAATCGCTATTCTGACCAAACGGATTGTGCACCTCACTGAGCACTTCAAGATACACAAAAAAGATCACCTTTCACGGCGTGGACTGCTCAAAATGGTAGGACGCCGCCGTCGTTTGCTCGACTACCTGCGCCGCAAGGATGTGCAGCGTTATCAGAGTATTATTCAACGCCTCGGACTCCGGCGCTAGGGAAGCCCCCGAGTGCCTTTCGGGTGCATATTCCGAAGGCAGAAAAGCGCCTATGTAGAGGAAGTTCGATACAGAGAAACTGAAGGAAAACATGTATAAAAAGATTGAAATGGAATTCTACGGACGCCCGCTGTCTATCGAGACTGGGCGTCTTGCCAAGCAGACGAGTGGCGCCGCCCTCGTTCAATACGGAGAGACGGTTGTCCTCGTAACCGCCGTTGCATCAAATTCCCCGCGCGAAGGGTTAGATTTCTTCCCACTCACCGTTGATTACCAGGAGCGTACGTATGCCGCCGGGAAAATCCCTGGAGGATTCTTTAAGCGCGAAGGGCGTCCGGCGGAGCGAGAAATTCTCATCTCGCGCATTGTAGACCGAGCGATTCGGCCGCTGTTTCCGAAAGGTTTTGCGTGTGAAACCCAGATCGTTGCTTCCGTTCTGTCGGTTGATCGCGAGAACGATGCCGATACGCTTGCCCTTATTGGTGCGTCGGCTGCACTGCAAGTTTCTGACATCCCATTCCAGGGACCGATTGCTGGGATTCGGGTTGGGCGTCTGGATGGGGAGCTGGTGGTCAATCCGCTACAAAGCCAATACCAGGATAGCGATATTAATATGTTTGTTGCGGCTGGGCGGGAGGCCATTCTTATGGTCGAGGGTGGGGCGCGTATTGTGTCCGAGGAAGACATGCTTGAGGCGCTTTTCCTTGCCCATGAAGCGGCAGCCCCCCTACTTGATGTGCAAGATGAGTTGGTCCGGGTTGCCGGAAAGCCGAAACGAGTTTTTGAGGAGCCCTCGTTTGA
>CAUZQN010000309.1:0-4597 GCA_963581605.1 uncultured Binatia bacterium (SeqCode) | reverse complement strand
GTTCGCGGCCGCACACGGGAAAGCGTCTCCATATCTGCCCCTTATTGAGCTACTGAAGAATTATTTTCAGATTGAGCCAACGGATGATGAACGTCAGCGGCGATCGAAGGTGATGGGCCAGGTCTTGACGCTGGACCGAAGTCTCGAAGACACCTTGCCGTATCTCTTTCCCCTGCTTGGGATCGAAGACCAAGCCTCAAGCCTGCAACAGATGGACGCCCAGATCCGCCGCCAACGGACCTTTGAGGCGCTCAAGAAGCTCTTCTTACGCGAGAGTTTGAACCAACCGCTCATCCTCATCTTTGAAGATCTGCACTGGATTGATATGGAAACGCAGGGCTTCCTAGATGTCTTGAGCGAGAGTATTGCGTCCGCCCAGGTCGTATTGCTGGTGAATTACCGGCCCGAGTATCAGCATCAGTGGGGTACGAAGACCTACTACACCCAACTGCACCTTGCTCCACTCGGCCAAGCCGAAGCAGAAGAACTGTTGGCGTTTCTGTTGGGTAACGATGACAGCCTTAAGGCATTGAAATCGCTGATTCTCGAACGGACTGAGGGCACACCGTTTTTTATGGAAGAGGTGGTGCAGACGTTAGTGGAAGAGGGCGCCCTGATCTGTGACCGGGGCCACTATCGGTTGGAGACGGCGCCAGCCGAGCTGCATATTCCCCAGACGGTGCAAGGGATTCTGGCCGCACGGATCGATAGACTGAGTGGCGAAGAGAAAACATTCCTACAACAACTGGCCGTGATCGGGCGACAATTCCCCGCGAGTCTGATCAAACACGTTGTCGATCTCTCGGAAGATGCCTTGTATCGAGTACTTGCGGCACTGCAGGGGAAGGAATTCCTGTACGAGCAGCCCGCCTTCCCTGAGGTCGAGTATATTTTCAAGCATGCGCTTACGCAGGATGTAGCGTACGGCACGGTGCTGCACGAGCAGCGCAAAGTGTTGCATGAACGCACGGCACAGGCGCTGGAAGCACTGCACTGCGACAGCTTGGACGAGCACTATAGCGCCTTAGCGCATCACTACAGTCTGAGTGATGACGCGGAGAAGGCCATGAAATATCTCAGCCTGGCGGGGCAGAGGGCTGTGCAACGGTCGGCCCATGAGGAAGGGGCACGTTGCTTTATGGCCGCTTTAGAACTCCTCTCTCAGAGTGCCGAGACCCTCAACCGCACCCGCCAAGAACTCGTATTGCAGACTGCGCTCGGCCACACGCTCAGTATCACCAGGGGCTTTGGCGCCCCACAAGCAGAACGCGCGCTTACGCGTACACGGGAACTCTGTGAACAAGTCGGACAGCCCACCCAACTTATGTCCATTCTGGTGGGGCTTGGGCATGCGTATAATAACGTGGACCTCGAAAAAGCGTTGGCGAGTAATCAGCAGTTGCTCGACCTGTGCCAGCAGGACTCTAGTCTGGACGGACTGCCTGATGCGTACATGATGTTGGCGACCTCGTATTTTGTCAGGGGAGACTTGGTACGTACCCGTGAGGCTACCCGGCAAGGGCTCCACCACTACAACCCGGTACGGCATCGTGCCCACGCGGTTCTGTATGGTCAGGACTCTGGGGTTCTGAATTCGGTCTATTCTAGTATGAGCCAGTGGTATTTGGGGTATCAGGATCAAGCCGTACAGCAGGCGGACCAAACGTTGACTTTAGCCCGCGACGTGGGCCATCCCTTTAGTCTATGCAACGCGGTGATGTGCCCGGGTGTCATTAAAGCGCTGCGGCGAGAGGCGCACACTATCCAAGAGCAGGCCGACGCACTTATTGCCGTAGCCGAGGAGCACGGGTTCCCGATCTACCTGGCGTACGGAACTCTTCTCCGGGGGTATGCATTGGCCTTGCAGGGGCAGAGCGCAGAGGGAAACCACCGACTCCAAGAGGGGTTGAGAGCTCTTCGTACTTTGAAAATAACTTACGGGCTCCCCTTTTTTCTCTCCTTAGTTGCAGAAGTATGTATGCTGGATGGCCGGACATCAGAGGGGCTCGTAGCCATCGTGGAGGCCTCAGCACTCGCCCGGCGTGGGCAACGCTGGCATGAGCCTGAACTCCACCGGCTCAAGGGGGAGCTGACGCTCCAAAATTCCAAAGTCGAAGAAGAGGCGGAACCTTACTTTCTGAAAGCACTTGAAGTGGCTCGTTACCAAGAAGCCAAGTCTCTTGAACTCCGCGCCGCCACCAGCTTGGCTCGGCTATGGCAGCAACAAGGCAAGACGACTGAAGCTCGCGACCTCCTTGCTCCTGTCTATGATTGGTTCACTGAAGGCTTTGATACGCAGGACCTCATAGATGCGAAAGCACTATTAGACGAGTTAGCAGCTTAATTTCTCAGTGCGTGCTATTGATTACAGAGCAACGGAAGGTTGCAGGGCCAGAATCTTAGCCGCAATGAGGAGGACATTATGAGTACGGCTGAGCGTATCCAGAGACATATCCAGCACTTACCTGAGCCAATGCAGCAAGAGGTCCTCAACTTTGTTGAATACCTAACTCAGAAACTCCGACAAGACGACCAGGATTGGTCTACCCTATCGATACAATCGGCACTCCGCGATCTCGAAGATGACGTCTGGCCTGAGTATCAGGATCAAGACTATAGGGAGAAGTGGCAGTGAGAGAGGCGGGACAGGTTGCTATTATGCCGTTTCCGACCGTTGGACTAGCAGTAGGCAAGCCACGTCCGGTCGTACTGATAGCGTCAGTTCCAGGCCCACATGACGACTGGCTGATTTGCATGATGTCCACTCAGCTCCAACACGCGCAAGCTGGATTTGACGAAGTCATTGATACTACTGCAGCCGACTTTCAAGGCGCTGGCGTCAAAGTCTCTAGTGTCATCCGGGTCGCGCGACTAGCCGTTGTGCCGGCCGACATGTTAGTCGGGACAATTGGTAAAATTGGTGCAGACCGGTTGCAACGGATACGGCAGACCCTCGCCCAATAGATTGGCCATGCGTAACGTCCGAAGCTAGGCCAGACTCGGAGGGCACGCGAGATTTTCAGAGCTTATCGATCAAGCTCGCAGGCTTCTCACAGGTGGCGGACTTTCCTTTCGTAGAACATCGTAGGAGTGCAGACGGTAAGATTCTCTTTACCCTGGGTGAGCTATGGGACGGCTGAATACTGAATATGATGTCGTCATTGTTGGTGGAGCTATTATTGGTAGTGCCGTGGCGTACTTTCTTTCAGCGGATGAGCGTTTTCGTGGTCGCGTGCTCGTCATAGAGAAAGATCCGTCCTACCAAAAGTGTTCGACCACGCTGTCGCTGGCCTCGATCCGCCAGCAATTTTCAACCCCAGTCAATATTCAGCTCTCTCAGTTTGGAGTTGAATTCTTACGCTCTGCGAAGCAGCGACTCGGGAAGGACGTCGAGGTCAGCTTCCGGGAAGAAGGATATTTGTTGCTGGCAAGTGAGCAGGGGAAAGACATTCTTGAGCGCAACTCTGTTATCCAAAAGCAACAGGGCGCAGACGTTGGTCTCTTCAATGCGACTGAGCTGAAAAAACGTTTCCCATGGCTCAATACCTCTGATATAGCCGCCGGCTGTCTTGGATTGTCCGGGGAAGGCTGGTTTGATGCGCATAGTGTGATGCATGCGCTGCGGACTGCGGCTGAGGCACAAGGGGTTGAGTTTATTCAGGGCAAGGTGACGAGTCTCACGGTCGCGAAACAACGCGTCGAGTCCGTACAGTTCGACGATGGACGTATCTTCTCATGTGGTGAGCTTGTCAATGCCGCGGGTCCAGCGGCAGGCGCAGTCGCACACATGGCCGGGCTTGATTTGCCAGTCGAAAGTCGAAAGCGCTGCGTGTTTGTTTTTGATTGCCGACAGGCTAGCGTGATGCCGCATTGCCCATTGGTCGTAGACGTCTCTGGGGTCTATTTTCGGCCTGAGGGACAATATTTCGTGTGTGGGGTATCTCCACCGGAAGACCAAGATCCGCCGACACAAGACTTCAGTATTGACTATAAACTGTTCGACGACGTTATCTGGCCAGCGTTAGCCCACCGGGTGCCGATTTTTGAAGCGATTAAGCGTCTGAGTGCGTGGAGCGGACATTATGCATATAACACGCTCGATCAGAATGCTATTGTCGGCCGGCATCCTGTTGTCACGAATTTTCTTTTTGCGAATGGGTTCTCCGGCCATGGTTTGCAACAAGCAGCAGCTGTGGGCCGTGGTATTGCTGAGCTGATAGCGTACGGCGCATATCAGACGATCGATATAACACCGCTCGGCTTCGAGCGGGTAATGGAAGGACGGCCCCTACAAGAACTGAATGTGATCTAGCTGCAAGGTCTCTGGAAACCGAATGTAAGGAGAATTCTATGGCAGATGTGGATGCCCAAAATCACGAAATGCTGCTCAATTCCATCCGCCGGCTTGAACCGCTTGTTCGCGAGCACGCTGACGAGGCGGAGCGCAACCGACACATATCTCAACCGGTGGTTGCCGCGCTTGCGGACGCCGGCGTGTGTCGCATGTTAGTCCCCAAAACGCTGGGAGGACTGGAAGTGCCCCCTGCGACCTTGTATCGCGTGGTCGAAGAGGTTGCCCGCATACACGGCTCCACGG
>CAUZQN010000308.1:0-4613 GCA_963581605.1 uncultured Binatia bacterium (SeqCode) | reverse complement strand
AGACTTTGAGCAGATCCACCCCTTGGGCAATCGCGCTCTTTGCCCGCGCGCGGGCTTCTTCTGGGTCCTTGAGCAAGACAAAGGGGACATTCCAAAACAATCGACCATCAAGAATTGGACTACTGGCAAATAGGCGCGGGCCTGGGATCTTTCCCTTGGCAATGCCATCTTTCTGCACATACACCCAGTCATAACCAGCAAGATCGACCACCGACGTCACCCCGTAAGCCAGAAACATCTCGGGCATCCAATCCGCGTAATGCACATGCATGTCGATCAGTCCTGGCAAGATGAACTGGCCCTCGGCGTTGATTATCTTCGCCTCTGGCGGGAGATCCGCCTCCCCTTTCTGGAAGATGGTCTTAATCGTGTCTCCTTCAATGATGATCACAGCGTCGGGCAGCGGCTCACCGCCCGTTCCATCAATGAGCGTTCCGCCAACGATGGCTGTGAGCTGTGCCTGGCTATGGTGTGCAGCAAATGCGGTAAATGCGACAAATTCGAAAAGATAGTGCAGTACGGTAAGACAGACTACGCTACAGATCAGGCAAAGAAATCTTTTCGCAACGCTCAGCATAGACGGAAACTCCCCTACTGCGATTCGCTCTTGGCGTCAAAACCACCATCTTCAGGTGCATGGCCATAGATGTCGCGCACATAGTATTCCGACTGATGCGTTGCAGGTCTGGCTCCCCAGCCATACTCAATCATCCAACCCGACGGGTTGCGGAAGTAAAAGGAATACATGTGGTCGTTGGAGTGTTTGCCGGGGGTAATCGCCACTGGGATTTTATGTTCACGGACTAACTCGTAGGTGAGGCCTACGTCGTCCATATTGTCCACCTCGACCATGATATGGTTTAGGCGTTTCTCGGATGGACCAATGCCAAAGGCAACCGAGTGGTCGCGTTCATTGCAATGCATAAAGGTCGGCGCCACAATACGCTTTCCCGCCTGAATCTTGTACTCGACACTGCCGCGCATACCCAAGGTGCGGTAAAAACGGTACGCGGCATCGACATCTCGCTCGCGGACAATACAGTGGCCTAAACCGCCAGCGCCCGTATTGAAACGACCGTGCATACGCCGTCCGGGATGAAAAGGCTTGCTGAACTGCACCTGTGGGCCATGGAAAATTTCGACGGGATTGCCATCAGGATCATCGAGTTTCAGCACGTCCAACACGTGCCGCTCGGTCGCCTCGTCCTGCGAGCCGACGCGGTAGGGTATGTTCGCCTCAGACAATTGCTGTTGCATCTGCCCGAATTCTTCAGGACCGGCAACGCGAAACCCAAGATAGAGCAAATCATCACTAGGGTCGTTGTGCAGGACGAGGCGATGATGCCAATAATCCATACGCGCGTAGCACCGGTCCTCCTCGCCCTCATCCACAATTTCCCAGCCTATGATGTTGGCCGCGAAGTGCTTCCACGTATCGAGATCTTTTACGCCAATACCCATGTAACCGAGCTCGGTGACTTGAACCATCGTTCCCTCCTCAGGTTAAAGGTTAATCGTTTGATCCCAAGATTATGATGAACCCTCCAGCTTTTCAGGCAGTCATTCTGCTGGGGACTGATCCATTAGATGGCCTGATGGATTACCGGAGTAGCTCGGCTTTCCTTCCCCCTTTTCGTGGGACATACAAGAAAAGCAGCCAATTCGCAAATACGCGCTTACCGTCTCACGCTACTTTCCTCCTCAAGTCTCAGACGGTAAGGGGAAAGAACCGAGTACAGAAAAGAGGGGAGACCAGCCGGGAAACTTATCTTTTTTACCATGCCGCTCCATCCGCCCGAACGGAATTATGTTGAAACGCTCAAGGAAGATAGAGCCGCAATTTTGCTGGCCGATGAACTCGGCTTTGTTGAGGCGTTTATTAGCGAGCATGTGACAGACTTTGCAGAAGACGTCCGGGTGGCTAGGATACACGCTATGCAGAGCTACGCAATTGCTGGTTTAGGCGTTACTCCCCAAGGTATCATTCCCGGAACGAGTGCAGAGAAGCTTGCTTGGGATGCAATCGAGCTCGCCTTGAACGATGCCGGAATTGAGCGGAGCAAGGTCAATGGGTATATCTACCAACCTGGATTTGGCGAACGCACTTCCGGTGTGGCTGCCAGTCGCGCCGCTCTTGGTGCGAACTCGACGCTGCAAATCGACTCCAGCGGGGCATCAGGGATTTTCACCCTCATCACCGCCATCGGCCTGATCGAGGCGGGGACGGCAGAGTACGTGATGTGCGTTCATGCTACGAACGCGCGCTCGCAAGCGGTGACGGTTGGCGCTGGCGGTCAGGACCAGAACTCCATCTTTGGTCTCTTCTCTCCCGGCGCGCAGTCCGGCATGATGGCGCGCGGTTATATGCACAAGTATAACACGGCCTCGGCCGATCTCGCCGAGCTCGCTGTTGCTCTTCGTTATAATGCGGTCCCGCGTAGTGACGCATATATGTTCAATCGGCCCATCACCGTCGACGACCATCAGAACTCACCCTTCATTGTGAGACCGTTGCATCTGTTCGACTACTGTCTGGTCACGGATGGGGCGATCGCTTTCCTGGTGACCACAGCAGAACGGGCGCGGGACCTGCAAACCACACCCGTCGCATTGCTGGGCTTTGGCACCTGCCACGAGGTCGGCCAAGGGTATAGACGTGGGGCCAATACCGTTCTCGGGCCTGCGGATCTTGATGTCGAGCCAGCGCGTAGTCAAGCCTTTGGAAGCGCAGGTCTGGGAATTGAAGATATAGACGTGTTTCAATTCTATGATGCGTTCACCATTATTGCTGCACTGCAGATTGAAGCGTATGGCTTATGTGCTCGTGGCGAAGCGGCGGACTGGGTGCGCGCCGGTAACTTTCGATGGGACTCCAAGCATCCTTGCAACACCTCGGGGACGCTCCATTCTTGGGGCTATGTCCAGGGCTTTACGCATCTTGCTGAAGGAATCCGTCAGCTCCGTGGCGAGGGCGGCCCTACCCAAGTCCCAGATGCTCGGACTGCACTCGTGACAAACGTCGGAATCACTGCTGCGGGTCTGGCCCAGTCGGCAGTCATCCTCAGTACAGCGTAACGCTTTTAGGAGAACACGATGAGCGATACAGAGACTCCAGCCGCGCCGGTGCCTCCCAGGCGTGTGACTCCAGTGGAAGACCAGCCTTTTTGGGACGCCCTCGACACTGCCAACTTCGTGCTGGCTCGATGCGCGTGCGGCACATACTATGCGCGCTCGCAGGCGTGTCTACGGTGCGGTGCGACTGCAAGTGCGTTGACCTGGACGCCGGTGTCAGGTCGAGGAACAGTCCGCACCTTTGTCGTTTTCGACAAACCGTATCACCCGTACTTCAAGGAGCGCCTCCCGTACGTTGTCGCGGTCGTTGCCTTGGAAGAAGGTCCAGAGATTACGACCAATGTTATCGATGCCGACGTTTCCGCTATCGAGATCGGCATGCCGGTGCGTATCATTATCAGCGCGCGCGGCGAGTACAAAATTCATCAAGCCTCCGCGCGAGTATGAGAGCGGATTCAGGGGGGTAGGCTGCTACCACATATGGCAGGCCGTCGCGAGATCGGGGCAATCGATCTGCAGGAGGAAACCCGCCTCGTGAATCGCCTCGTACTCTTCCTGCATAGCCGTCATATTCCCTTCCGCATCGTCATTCTTACAGCTCCGGCATCCCGTCCACTTTGGGGATATCTGGGTGCATGATATCCCACGGCTGCGCACTGGCGACATAAATATCCCGGTCGGGCTGATACCAACTCGGGTCGTCTAAACTACCCGCATACAATACGACAAATTCCGTGCGCGCGCCGTTAATTAACAAGACGGGTGAGCCACAGCTGGGGCAGAAGGCGCGGCGCATGGGATGGCCTCTATCCGCCGGTTTCTCATACCAAGTAGGCTCGCCACTGGTGAGCGCGAAATCCGTCTCTTTCACCAATACCGCCGCAAAATAGGCACTGCCGGTTGCGCGCTGACAATCGCGACAATGGCAGTTGCCCATATAGCTGGGTTCAGCCGCACAGGTATAACGAATCGCGCCACAGGCGCAGCCACCAGAAAACGGGGTAAGCATAAAACAAGCCTCCTTATTCCTAACGGATGTAACATAAGCACACACCCGACACCGCCAGGCCAAACAGCCTGGCGGTGTCGGGTTACGCTCCGCTAACCCGACCTACGGGATTTTGCTGGTTTTATCGCCAGGCAGTCCTGAAGGTGGGATCAACAAGCGTGGCTATGATCGCTCTCGTGTGGCTGCTGGAGCGCAGCCTGGATATCCGGCTTGTGTCCTTGTAATGCTCGATCAAAGCGTGATCACCGGCCGCGACGATAGCCCTCAATCATCACGCCTACCAATAACCCAGCGAGCAATGCACCGATCCCATCGTGCGGCACCAACGGCCCAACTAGCAGCCCATACAGGACTAAGCCGCGTGTGGCTGCCACTTGCCCCAACAGCACTGAGCTCAGCCAGCGCTGTTGGGGCGGCACGATCGTCGTGCCGCCCGTGCCGACTCCAGACAGAGCGAGTTGGCCAGCCAGGTGCCACGTAGCCATAGCGAGTAGCGAGTAGCGAGAGCACCAGCAGGATCATGCCCCACTGC
>CAUZQN010000307.1:0-4643 GCA_963581605.1 uncultured Binatia bacterium (SeqCode) | reverse complement strand
TGGTTAAAATCTCATTCCATTCCCCTCACCCCCCCCTCTTCCCAAAGGGGCGAGGGGGAATTCTTATTCCCAAGCAGGTGTCTTGAAGCTGCACTAGACTGCATTCGTACCGAACAAAGTCGGGGGCCGTCAAGCTCGGCAAAGCCTGGCGGCCAAAACCGTCTTGTCAGCCCGGAGCACGGCCGCGTTCCTCAATCCGCATTATCAGCCCGCTACTCTATCAAACATGCAGACATGTATGCTGATATGTAAAAAAGGGAATTTTTCTCGAATATTTCTCCTTGTTTGATTTCCCCTCGCCGGAAACTCTGATACCGTAGCCCATGAGCTCTTACGAAGGACGAATCATTATGGGACGGAAACACTCGTACACCTTTGCCCTGCTCGCCTCCTTTCTGCTCTTCTGCCCTTCCCCTCCTGTATCTGCTGAACCCACGACCGGTCGCATTGCGTTTGTTGATCGTGCCGGCGATCTGTACACCATATGCCCGGATGGCAGCAATCAGCGCAAGCTCGCTTCCGGAGAAATGCTTCAACAGGTCGCATTCTCTCCCCAGCCGGTGCAACAATCGCGTGACTTCTATAGTTGGCCGGCCTGGTCTCCGGACGGCCAGCGGCTCGCCAGCTTTCGTTTCGAAATCAGCAATGGCCAACCAACAGACGGCTTATACATCTTCGATGTTCCGACTTCCCGCGTTTTGCACGTCTATAAGGAATCCGGTCTAGCCCATCTATGCCTATTGGGCTCCCAATAGCCGCCAACTCGGCCTGCTGTTTGGCGGGCGGGCGCTTTCGCTGGGTCTTTGGCCGACATCGGGCGGCCAGCGTCCGCAAACAGTCGCTTATGGTGCGCCCCTGTATTTTAACTGGCGGTCTGACGGGCAGGCCGTTCTGGTTCATGCCGGGGGGGACCGTGAGAGCGAATCCGGCCATTCGGTCAGTATGCTCAATATTGAAAGCGGAGAAAGACAACTGCTATCACGCTCTCCTTCTGCATTTGGACCATCATCGTGGTCCTTTGACGGACGCTGGTTGGCCTATAGCAGCCAAAAAAAGGCGAGGAAAAACTGTCACTTATGATCGCTGCAGGCGACGGCAGCCAGCCCGAGTCGGTTGCCCTCGTACCTGACCGCATTGCCCTAGCATGGTCTCCCGTCCAACCGCTTTTGGCTATTGCGACTACGTCTTTTGTTGGCGACCCCCTGTTTGAAGAGATCCGGCTGTTTGATGTGGCATCCGGCTCAATGCGCACGCTTATCTAAAGATGATTTTGCGGCCTTCTTCTGGTCTCCGGACGGGACGCGTATTTTGTACGCAAAACGGAACCTAGCCCGTGCCCATTGGGCATGGGCCGTGGTTGAGCTGAACGGCGCAAAACCCATTGAGGTAACGAACTTTACCCCGTCTCGCCCGCAGACTTTGGTCTTTCAGTATTTTGACCAGTACGCGCTTTCACACCGCTTATGGTCTCCAGACAGCCAATATTTCACCTTCAGCGGCGATGCCGACCCACAGCCAGGGACTGCTCAGGGCTTTAGCTCCCCAGCAGTCTATGTCATCCAAGCGGTCGAGGGGGCTAGCGCTCAGCAGCTTTCGGATGGCCATATAGCCTTCTGGTCTCCCCAATAAAGAATTTCTTCTCGCCCTAGCAGTTTCCCCCCAGTCTGCTGACGAAAACCTAGGCTTTGCCTAAAATCTAGCCAGCACAAAGTCTTTTTTGAGCTGTATATCCATAATAAGACAAGGGAATTGAAAAATTCTTGAACGGCATCCTTTTTGCTTATAAGTAGGAATACCCTCACCATGCGTTGCTAATACGGGGCAATCGGCAACGGACAGTCGTACTGTCTCAGCGTAAGGAAGGAGAGATACACAATGATAAATTTGCACCAGGCGTCACGCTACGCCTTACTTGGCTTGGGAGCACTCTCGCTCCATCTGCTCGCCATGGCAACATCAGCCTGGGCAGAAGAAGCGGCAACACTCGATAGCGGAGACACGGCCTGGATGATCACCGCCACAGCGCTGGTGCTCTTCATGACCCTGCCGGGCCTGGCGCTATTCTATGGCGGCCTGGTCAGGACAAAGAACGTCTTGTCCGTCCTCGGCCAATGTTTTGCAATGGCCGGAGTCATGACCCTGCTCTGGATCATCTACGGCTACAGCTATGCCGCCACCGAGGGTGGCGCAATAATAGGAAACGCTTCCAAGCTCTTCCTCAAGGATCTGACTGTTGACTCTCTCAGCGGCACCATACCCGAGTCGGTCTTCCTGACCTTCCAGATGACCTTTGCGATCATCACCCCGACGCTCATCGTTGGCGCCTTTGCCGAGCGTATGAAGTTCAGCGCTATGTTGATCTTCATGATCATCTGGTTCACCTTCAGCTATGTACCGATCTGGCACATGGCCTGGGGCGGCGGCCTTTTCGCCGGCTGGGGAGTGCTTGATTTTGCCGGAGGGACCGTCGTGCATATTAATGCCGGTATCGCTGCGCTGGTTCTCTGCGTGATGATCGGCGCGCGCAAAGGCTACCCGGCAGAGCCCATGAGACCCCACAGCCTCGTCCTGACCGTCGTCGGAGCCAGCATGCTCTGGATAGGCTGGTTCGGCTTCAACGCCGGTAGCCAGCTCGCCGCAGACGGCACCGCCGGCATGGCCATGCTCGTCACTCAGATCTCCGCCGCCACAGCCGTAGTTGTCTGGATGCTCATCGAGTGGGTCGGGCATGGCAAGCCGAGCATTCTCGGCATGGCCACCGCTGCGGTGGCAGGACTGGTCGCCATCACCCCGGCCAGCGGCACAGCGGGCCCTATGGGCGCGATGCTGATCGGTACCGCCTCAGCCGTCCTGTGCTACCTGGCTGCCACCAAGCTGAAGCAGAAGTTCGGCTATGATGACAGCCTCGACGTCTTCGGCGTTCACGGCATTGGAGGAATCGTGGGATCGATCCTCACCGGTCTGTGCGCAGCCGAATTTATGGGCGGCGTGGGTTTCGAAGCTGCCTCTGCTACGGCCCAGGTCATCCAGCAGGTCAAGAGCGTTGTCGTCACAGTCATCTTGAGTGGCGTCGTCTCTGTTATAGCCTATATGATCGCTAATGCCCTCACTGGAGGCGCTCGCATCAGCGAAGAGGGTGAGCAGATGGGCCTCGACCTCGCTGACCACGACGAGAGCGGCTATATCTCCTGAGACGACTGACAGCGTCTAGAGCTCTTTACCCTTGGACAAGGGCAGGTCCAAAACCCGCCCTTGTTTCTTTGAGACAGACTCCATTCGCCGACAAATCAATTAATGACCCCGGCTTCTCTGAGCTGCTGCAGGTCTGCAGCGCTCAGCCCTATTGCAGTGAGGATTTCGTCCGTATGCTGCCCCAGGGCTGGTGGTGGACTGCGGATTTCGGCCGGTGTATCCGCAAAATGCCACACCGGACCAATGGTACGGAAACTACCTCCAGCAGGCTGTCCGACCTCCTTGACGATGTCGAGTTCATCCAGCTGAGGATGCGCGAATAAGGACGGATAATTGTTAAACGGGACCGCATCACCCCGGAACTCATGGATCAGCGTGACCACTTCTTCATTGCTGAGTTTTTCAAACGCCTGCTCCCAAATGGGCTTCACCTCAGGCGCGTGGCGGCCTATGCTCGTTGCCTCACGTCCGAAACCTTCAAAACGCGGGTCGGCAATATATTCCTCCAGCCCGAGCTTCAGCATCAGCCGATCCCAGTCTTCACTGCTGCCCCGACGCAGGCCGAAATAGACATGGCCGTCTTTGGTTTTATACCCCTCGTCCGGCGGCCGCGTGTAATGGTCGAGGTGGAAACCATACCACTCATCCGGATCGGTCATGGACGTCCACATAATGCCGCGCATGTGCAGTAGGGTGCCGAGCATACTGACCGCAATCCGCTGCCCTTCTCCGGTCCGTACACGGTGAAACAAACCAGCTGTCACAGCCTGTGTAGCCATGATGCTCGTATTCAGACTCGCAACATCAGCCCCCAACCGTACCGGAGCTGCGCCTATCTTTCCCAGCGAATGGGTGTAATCGGCCAGCGCCTGGACAACCAGCTCCGCACCGGGCAAGTCTCGCAACGGCCCCTCTTCACCATAGGCACTAATGGCGCAGTAAACGATTTGGGAATTACTTTGGCTGACATCACCGTAGCCGAGCTTCAGTTTTTCGGCCTCTCCAGGTCCAAGGTCTTCCAATATGACATCGGCCTGTGAGGCGAGCCGTCGCACCAGCTGTTGGCCTTCGGCCTTCGCGATATCCAGCGCAACGCTTTTTTTATTCCGATTGAGGCTTAAAAAGACCGCGCTTTCATCCTCAATAAACGGCGGACCCATGGTCCGTGAGGTATCACCAGTCAGCGGTTCAATCTTGACGATCTCCGCCCCTGCATCGCCTAATCGCATGGAGGCAAAGGGGCCGCACAGTCCTTGTGTGAGGTCAACGATCCGAAATCCCTCTAGTGCACCCGGCATGCAACCTCCTATTCCCTTGTAATACCGAACTCGCGCAGCACTTCCTGGGTCTGTTCTCCCTTGAGTCCACCCGGGCGAATCGGACCAGCCGGCGTCTTGCTAAACTTCCACGGCAGTCCGTCTACACTCAGCGTTCCCCAATGGGGAGTATCA